>NZ_BAABGM010000004.1:0-132216 GCF_039541575.1 Fodinibacter luteus
ACCGGCTGGTCCATGCAACAACCGTACACATGTCCACCGACAGGCCCCCACCGTCATCCACAGCCCCAGCACCGACTCCTCGCGCCCCGACCGCGTCCACCGTTACAGCAGAAGGTGTGGCGCCGCGACCGCCCACGGGTGAGGATGGGGCAGCCCTCCCCGCCGGACCAAGGAGCCCCGATGACCAACCTCGCGACGAACCTCACGAACACCGCCGCGAAGTACCCCGACCAGGACGCCCTCCGGATCAACGGTCAGGGGGTGACCTACGCCCAGCTCCACGGCATGGCGGCCAAGCTGGCCGGTGCCCTGCGCGCCCACGGGGTCGAGCCCGGCGACCGGGTCGCGATCATCCTCCCGAACGTCCCGGCCTTCCCGGTCGTGTACTGGGGCATCCTCCTCGCCGGCGGCATCGTCGTGCCGATGAACCCGCTGCTCAAGGCCGGGGAGATCGACTACTTCTTCACCGACTCGGGCGCGAAGATCGCGTTCGTGTGGCCGGACTTCGTGCCCGAGGCCACCAAGGGCGCCGAGAACAGCGGCACTCGGATCGTCGAGTGCGGGCCGATGGGACCGGCGCCCGGGACGTTCGAGGGTGGCGAGCCGATCGTCGAGCCCCACGATCGCGCCGACGACGACACGGCGGTCCTCCTCTACACCTCGGGCACGACCGGCCGGCCGAAGGGCGCCGAGCTCACCCACTCCAACGTCCACCTCAACGCGATGCGCTCGGCTCAGGTGATCCAGCAGATCACTCCCGACGACGTCGTCATGGGCTGCCTTCCCCTCTTCCACGTCTTCGGGCTCGTCGTCGGGCTCAACGCCGCCACTGTCGCCGGCGCCAAGCTCGCCCTCATCCCCCGCTTCGACCCGGCCGCGGCCATCGAGGTCATCGAGAAGGAGCGCGTCACGATCATGCAGGGCGTGCCGACGATGTACGCGGCCATCCTCAACCACCCGAGCTCGGACGGCATGGATGCCTCGTCGCTGCGCACCTGCGCCTCGGGCGGCTCGGCGATGCCGCTCGAGGTCATGCGCTCCTTCGAGGAGAAGTTCGGCTGCATGATCCTCGAGGGCTACGGCCTGTCGGAGACCTCGCCCGTGGCGTCGTTCAACATGCCCACGATGGAGCGCAAGCCGGGCACGATCGGCGTCGCGATCCCCGGCTGCGAGATGAAGTGCGTCGACCTCGACGGCAACGAGGTGCCCGTCGGGGAGGTCGGCGAGATCGCGATCCGCGGCGACAACGTCATGAAGGGCTACTGGAACAAGCCCGAGGCGACCGCGGAGGCCATCCCGGACGGGTGGTTCCGCACCGGTGACCTCGCGACGATGGACGCCGAGGGCTACTTCACGATCGTCGACCGCAAGAAGGACATGATCCTGCGCGGCGGCATGAACGTGTACCCGCGCGAGGTCGAGGAGTGCATCTACGCCCACCCCGACGTCCTCGAGGTCGCGGTCGTGGGGATGCCGGACGAGCTGCTCGGCGAGCAGGTCGGCGCCGCGGTCGCGCTGCGTGAGGGATCGACGGCGACCCCGGAGGACATCATCGAGTTCGCCAAGGAGCGGATCGCCGCCTACAAGTACCCGCGCACGGTTTGGGTCGTGCCGGAGCTGCCGAAGGGCCCGAGCGGCAAGATCCTGCGTCGCGAGGTGCACCGGCCCACCGAGGGATGAGCGCCCCACCGTCACCGTCACCGTCACCGTCACCGAGGATGCCGTCCGACACCGCACGGATGCCGTCACCGTCACCGGGGATGCCGTCCGACGCGGCACGGATGCCGTCCGACACCGCACGGATGCCGTCACCGTCACCGGGGATGCCGTCACCTGACGCCGGCGCGGACCCGCCCGCCGACCGGCTCGCCCGCCCGTGGGTCCGGGCCGGCCTGGCCCTGCTCGCCGTCTGGTCCGGGCTGCTCGCGCTCGCCGTCGGCCTGTGGCTCGACCTCGCGTTCCTCCCGGCCGAGGACGAGGGCGTGCACGGCTACCTCGCCGTGCTCGGAGCACCCTTCGTCCTCGTCGCGGTGGGCCTGTTGTGGTGGGCGTGGCGGTCCGCCCGGGCCCTGCTGGCAGGGAGGCGGGACGGGTGGACGAGGCTGCTCGTCGTCGGCGGGGTCGCCGTGGCCCAGGCCGTGATGACGGCCCGGGTGTCGTCGCGGCGTCCGCGGGGCCGGGCACCGCGGGTGCGGGCGATGCCGGTGGCCCGCCGCGCGAGGTGCTCGCAGGGCTCCTGGCCACCATCGGCCTGGGACTGGCCACGCTGGTCGTCGCCGTGCTGGGCCGTCGTGCCTGGGCACCCGTCGATGCAAGGGACCACTCCGACGCCGAGTGAACACCACCGACGCCGACCGGACGCGGCCGAGCCGAGCGAACGGGCCACACGGTGCCCGGGGTGGCTCACGGTCACTCCACCGGGGCGACCCGCATCGGGCGCCGAGAACCCTTCTCAGGTGAGGTGGGGGTCTATCGGCTGGCCCGAGGAACCGGGTCGCGGGTGGCACGGGCCTCCTCGCGGTCAGGCACGACCGGCTCGGCGGGGCGCGGGCGCCGGTTGATGACGGCGGCGGCCGCGAGGACGACGACGAACCCCACGACCTGCCACGGCCCGAGGTGCTCGTCGAGCACGAGCACGCCGAGGAGCACCGACACGACGGGGATGAGGTAGGTGATCGTCGACCCGACGACCGGGCCGGCGCCGCGGACGACGTCGAACTGCAGCATGTAGGCGAAGCCGGTGCCGACGAGCCCGAGCACGAGCGTCGCGGCGAGCGGCAGCCACGGCCACGCCCCGGCACCCTCGAGGTCGTAGGCCCAGATCGCGGCGAGCCCCTCGGGCTGGACGAGCGCCCACCCCAGCACGAGCGGCACCATGAGGACGAGCGCCGTGGCCAGGGTGGCCGCCGGCTGCGAGAGGCCACCGAGGTCGACCCCGCTGAGGAATCGCCGGTTGTACGTCCACCCGATGCCGTAGCTCGCCCCACCCGCGAGCGCCATCGAGAAGCCGACGAGGTCAGGCCGGTCCGTGGCGGTCCACGGCTGCATGATCGTGACGACCCCCGCGAAGCCGACCCCGACGGCGACGAGCCGCCGCCCGGTCGCCCGCTCCCCCGGCAGGATCGCGAGCGTCGCGAGGACGGTGGCGATGGGTGTGGCGGCGTTGCCGATGCCGGCGAGCGCCGAGCTGATCCGCGTCTCGGAGAGGGCGAACAGCGTGAACGGCAGCGCGCCGAGGAAGAAGCCGCAGACGAACAGGTGGCCCCAGACCCTCGCCCCCGTGGGCAGGCGGCCGCCACCGGCGAGGAGCAGGCCGAGGAGCACGACCGCGCCGGACAGGATCCGCAGGGCGGAGATCTGCACGGCGGACATCGCCTCGAGGCCCACCTTCATGAGCAGGAAGCTCGACCCCCAGATGAGCACGAGGGCGATGTACTTCACCTGCCACGGGACGCGCGGCTGGATCTTCACGACGGGACCTCCTCGGCGAGCCGGCGCGCGGTGTCGAGCGCCGCCCGCACAACGTCGCGAGCCCCTTCGGGTGTGAGCGCGGCGAGGCCGCAGGTGGGCGAGACGACGAGGTCCACGAGGTCGCCGGCTCCGAGGCCGGCCCGTTCGAAGCCCTCGAGGACCAGCGCGCGCGCCCGCACATCGGCCCCCGGCCCGCCCGGACCCCCTTGACCGCCCGGACCGCCCGGCCCGCTCGGACCACCTTGACCGCCTTGACCGCTCGGACCACCCGGCCCGCCGGGAAGGTCCGTTCCCGAGCCCTCGGTCGCCAGGCAGCCGGCGACGAGCCCGGTGCCGGCCTCGAGCGTGGCGGCCAGCGACTCCCAGCGGGCCGGCGTCGCAGCCGTGACATCGACGGAGAGCGCCCCGGCCCCGGTCGCGCGCAGCAGGGGCAGCGGCGCCGAGGGGTGGCAGCAGTGCACGACCGTGGCACCGTCGTGGGCGGCGAGCACGCTCGCGAGGCCGCGCACGACGGCCTGCGGGTCGACCGACCGCACCCGTCCGTAGCCCGACGACGTCGGGAGCGAGCCCTCGAGCACCGCGATGAGGGACGGCTCGTCGACCTGGAGCACGACGTCGGCCCCCGGCACGAGCCGGCGCACGTCGCGGACGTACCCCGCGACGCCGTCGGCGAGCGAGGCGACGAGGTCGGCGGTGGCGCCCGGGTCCGAGACGAGCCGTTCGCCGCGGGTGAGGCGCAGCGAGGCGGCGAGGGTCCACGGGCCGGCGACCTGCACCTTGAGAGACCCGGTGTACCCGTCGTACGCCTCCACGAGCTCGTCGAGGTCCTCGCGGTGCAGGGCCCGGGTGCGCGCGGCGTCGCGCCCCGGCCGGTCGACGAGGCGCCACCCGCTCGGCTGGAGGTCGACGGGCAGGTCGACGAGCAGCCCGGCGGCTCGCCCGATGATGTCGGCTCCGGGCCCGCGGGCAGGGGTCTCGGGAAGGTGCGGCAAGCCGACGCCCTCACCGTCGACGAGGAGGTCGCGCACGGTGCGCACGGCCTCGCGCACGCTCGTGCCGGGCCACGAGCCGATGCCGGTCGCCCGCACGGTCGCGCCGCTCACGGGGCCCACCGCTCGGCGAGGGCGGTGACGGATGCCGGGACCGGGGTCCCCGCCTCGACCGACCACGGGGCGGGCTCGGGGTGGCCGGCGACGACGCGCAGGGACACGACGCCCGACCACGCGGTCGTCTCCTCGTCGGGCACCGCGGCGCCGCCGGAACGCACCTTGAGCACCCACCGGCCGGCGGCGATCGGCAGGGACATCGCGAGGGTCGCCGCGACCTCCTTGGCGGACATCGGACGCACCTCGCCGGTGCGGCCGGGGACGAGCCGCTCCGAGATGAGCTCGAGGGCGGCGGTGCGCTCGTCACCGGTGAGCGGCGTGAGCTCGCCGTGGACGACGGCCGAGCGGTAGTTGGCGGAGGACTCGAAGGTCGTGTGCGCGACGACGAGGCCGTCGACGACGGTGACGCACAGGGCGGCGGGGGCCCCGGCGGCGACGTGGCGCAGCGCCCCGGCCCCGGTGGAGCCGTGGAGCAGGATGCGGTCGCCGTCGCGGGCGAAGAGCATGGGGACGACCCAGGGACGGCCGTCGACGACCGTCGACAGGGTGCCGGACAGGACCTCGTCGAGGAGGGCGTCCAGCTCGGCGCGGTCGGCGCGGGCGCGCTCGGCGAGCCGGTGCAGCCGCTCGGGCGGCAGGTCGGTGGTGGGCCGGGCGCGGCCGGCGTAGCCCGGCCCGGGGCAGTCCCCCGCCGAGACGACCCGGGTCGTCGACCCGGGGTGGCGCACGAGGGCCTCGCCGACCCGGGTGGGACGAGGCATGAGGGTGCCCCCGCAGTTCGGGCAGGACCGCCCGAGGTGCTCGGCGCACCCGGCGCAGAACGTGCACTCGAACGAGCAGACGACCGCGCCGACCTCGTCGGCGGGCAGGTCGACGTCGCAGCACTCGCACCCCGGTCGCATCTGAAGCCCGCTCACGACGTCATCCTCTCCCGCCGTCCCGACGGGGCCGGCATCCGCTCGTCCGAGGACGATTGCACCCCAACCAAGTGGCCCACGCCGAGATCCAGTGACGACGACTTCCGCAGGACCAGTATCGTGGCCGGATGCCGCGCACCGCCCGCCCGGTCGAGCTCGCCCTCACCGTCCCCGACGGCCCGGGGCCGCTGCGGCACCGGGTCGCGGACGCCGTCGTCGCCGAGCTGCGGGCCGACCGGCTGCGCCCGGGCGACACCCTGCCCTCGACCCGCACGCTCGCGGCGGCGCTCGGGATCTCGCGGGGCCCGGTCGTCGCCGCCTACGACGAGCTCTCGGCGGCCGGCTTCGTCGTGAGCCGGGCCGGCTCGGGCGCGGTCGTCGCCCCGGGCGCCGACCGGGCCGCCGCCGGCGGTGCGCTGACCCACGTGCACACCCCGGACGGCCGGCACAGCGCCACCGCCCCACCGGCCGGCGCCGTGCCCCGCTGGGACCTGCGGCCGGGCCGACCCGACACCACCCTCGTCGACGCCGCGGCCTGGCGACGGGCCTGGCGGGTCGCGGGCTCGGTCGTCCCGGGCAACGACGCGGGTGCCGGCCCGCCGCACGAGCGGCTGCGCCGGGTGCTCGCCGAGCACCTGCGGCGCAGCCGCGGCGTGGCGGTGGCGCCCGACGACCTCCTCGTCGTGCCCGGTGTCGGCGCGTCGCTGCGCGCCCTGCCCGCCGCCCTCGGCCTCGTCGGCGCCGTCGTGGCGCTCGAGGACCCCGGCTACGCCGAGGCGTGGACCGCCTTCACGACCGAGGGTGCACGGGTCGCCGCCGTGCCCGTCGACGACGACGGCCTCGACCCGGCGGCGCTGCCGACCGACGCGGCCGCCGCGTACGTCACCCCGTCGCACCAGTACCCGCTCGGCGCCCGGATGCCGGTCACGCGCCGCGTCCAGCTGCTCGAGTGGGCGCGGGCCACCGGAGGCCTCGTGCTCGAGGACGACTACGACGGCGAGTTCCGGTACGACGTCTCTCCCCTGCCCGCCCTGCGCTCGCTCCCCGGCGCGGGCGACCACGTCGTCTACGTCGGCACGGCGTCCAAGCTCGTCGCACCGTCGCTGCGGGTCGCCTGGCTCGCCCCACCCCGCCGGCTGCGCGAGCGGCTGCGGCTCGAGCTCGAGGCCCGAGGGCTCGTCGTCAACGAGGCGACCGGGCTCGCCCTCGCCGAGTTCGTCGCGTCCGGCGCCCTCGCCGCGCACCACGCCCGGGTCACCCGCACGTACGCCGCGCGCCGCGCCGCGCTCGTCGCGGCCGTGGCCCGCCACCTCCCCGGTGCGCAGCTCGCGGGGGTCGAGGCGGGGCTGCACGTCGTGCTCCGCCTCCCCGACGACGTCGACGACCTCGACGTCGTCACCGGGCTGGCCCGGCACGGCCTCGCCGCGAGCCCGCTCTCGGCCTACGCCGTCGAGGCGCCGGTGCGTGGCCTCGTGCTCTGCTACGCCGGCCTGCCCGAGACGCAGGCCGACGCCGCCGTGCGCGTCCTGGCGCGGGTGCTCCTGGCGGGGTGAGCGTCGCGACCGCATCGTGCCCGGGTCACCGCCCGGGAGGGATGTGTTCTCGAAGACCCTCACGACCCGCCGGCGGGGCATGTGGATAAGGTGGGACCAGGTCCGCGCCGGTGACGTCGCCGGGACCCTCCCGTGCGCAGTTCGCAGGACCGAGTGAGAAGGCGATCCCCGTGCCCCAGCTGCTCATGACCGGTTTCCCGGGGTTCCTCGGGTCCGCCCTGCTGCCCCGGCTCCTCGCGCGCCGCCCGGACACCGAGGCCGTGTGCCTCGTCCAGCCGCAGCACGCGACGCTCGCCCGCTCCCGCGTCAAGGAGCTCGAGGTCACCGACCCCGACACGACGGGGCGGGTCCGGCTCACGCTCGGCGACATCACGGCATCCGGGCTGGGCCTGGACCCCGAGGAGCGGGCCCGGCTCGACGACGTCACCGAGGTGTGGCACCTCGCCGCGGTCTACGACCTCGCCGTGCCCCCCGCCGTGGCCCGCCGCGTCAACGTCGACGGCACGGCCAACCTCGTCGCCTTCAGCCGCGAGCAGCCGGGCCTGCGCCGGTTCCAGTACGTCAGCACGTGCTACGTGAGCGGCCGCCACGAGGGCCTGTTCAAGGAGGACGCCCTCGAGGAGGGCCAGGTCTTCCGCAACCACTACGAGCAGACGAAGTACGACGCCGAGGTGCTCGTGCGCGCCGCGATGGCCGACGGCCTGCCCGCGACCGTCTACCGTCCGGGCATCGTCGTCGGCGACTCGGCGACGGGTGAGACCCAGAAGTACGACGGGCCCTACTTCCTCGCCACCTTCCTGCGCCGCCAGCCACCGGTCGCCCTCGTCCCGGCGCTCGGCGACGCCGACCGGGTGCGGGTGTGCCTCGTCCCCCGCGACTTCGTCGTCGGCGCGATGGACGAGCTGTCGGTGCTCGAGCAGTCCGAGGGCCGCACCTACGCCCTCGTCGACCCCGACCCCCCGACCGTGCGCGAGGTCGTCACGACCTTCGCCCGCACGCTCGGCAAGCGGGTCGTCTGGGTGCCGCTCCCGCTCGGGCCCGTGCACACCCTCGTCGACCGGGTCCCCGGCGCCGAGGCCCTGCTCGGGCTGCCCGCCGAGGCGCTCGACTACTTCGCGTCACCGACGACGTACGCCACCGACCACACGACGACCGACCTCACGGCATCCGGTCTGACCTGCCCGCCCTTCGAGAGCTACGCCGAGCGGCTCCTCGACTTCATGCGGGCCCACCCCGAGTACGACGCCCACGCGATGACCTGAGAGGCCGGAGGACCGTCATGGCTGCAAAGAGGAGGAAGCGCGCCGAGCGCGCGCTGCTGGTCGTCGAGATCAGCCTGGGGTCGTCGGCGCGCGACCACGACGTCGAGGTCGACTTCCTCGGCCGGCCCTACCGGCTCGTGCGACTCGGCACCGACGGCGACCTGCACACCGCGCAGACCCTCGTGCGCCGCTGGTCGGCGATCGCCGACCAGGTCGCCGTCAACGGCGCCGCCGAGGCGGTCGCCACCGGCCTGCTCGACACCGAGCCGATAGAGGCGACGACCGCGATGGTGCGGTCGGCTCCCGACGGCGTGGCGACCGACGGGCACCGGCTGCGCGAGGTGCTCCAGGAGTGGGCGGTGCGCCGCGTGCAGTTCGAGATGCCCGGGTACTTCACGAACGCGCGGACCGTCGTCCTCGGCTCCGACCACGGCCGCGCCGTCGGCGTGCTGCGCGAGTACACCGACAACCTCCACTTCGACGACCCCGTGCTCAGCGTCGGGCTCTCGCACCGCCTCGGTGCCGCCCCCCTGCTCGGGATGGCCGCCGAGGTGTCGACGTGGCCGCTGCGCCAGGTGCGCACCGCCGTCCAGGACGAGGTGCTACTGCCGGCAGAGCTCGTCAACCGCTCGTGGCTGCGCCGCCGCGCCCAGGACAGCGACGTCGTCGTCGCGGCCTACCACGAGCTCGTGGCCTTCGGTTTCGCCGACCTGCACGGCAAGACCGTCATCACCTCGGCCGTCACCGACGACCAGCTCGCCGACCTCGCCTCGCGCGACGTCGACCTCGTCCTCGACAGCACGCCGCAGCCCTTCGACGTCACCGTCGACGTCGCCAGCCTCGAGGCGATGATGCGCGCCGCCGTGCGCGCCCCCGGTGGGGCGCCCGAGCGCCTGCGCGACGACGACCTCCTCGAGATGATCGTGGCGGCCGGGCTCGAGCCGCGGGTGCTCCAGCCCAACGGGCCGCGCCGCAAGAGCCGGTTCGCCTTCGTCATCCACCCGCTCTCGCAGAAGTTCTTCCGCAACGTCGAGCCCCTCGGCACCGTGGCGCGGGTGTCGCCGCCGGTCGTCATGGATGCCGTGGAGAAGGTCATGGCCTACCTCCCGCCGTTCGTCTACAGCCACGTCACGGGCGTCACCTCGCCGACCGGGGCCGAGGCCGAGGGCTGGCTCATCACGGTGGGCGGCACCCCCAAGGAGCTGCTCGCCCACGACCCGGAGTTCACCTACGACAAGCTGCTCGCCGCCGCGGAGGTCGCCCGCAGGCTCGGCGCCCAGGTCATGGGGCTCGGCGCCTTCACGAAGGTCGTCGGGGATGCCGGGGTCACCGTCGCCCGCAAGGCGTCGCTGCCGATCACGACGGGCAACAGCTACAGCGCCTCGGGCGCCCTGTGGGCCGCCCACGAGGCCGTCGACCGGCTCGGCCTGCTCGAGCGCGGCGACGACGGCATCATCCGCGGTCGGACCATGGTCGTCGGCGCGACCGGCGCCATCGGCTCGGTCTGCGCCCGGCTGCTCGCGCTCGCCAGCGACGAGCTCTGGCTCGTGTCCCCGGAGACGGCCAAGCTGCTCGCGCTCAAGAAGGACATCGAGCGCGAGCACCCCCGCGCCGTCGTGCACGCGGCGGCGACGCCCGGCAAGCACCTCGGCGACATGGACGTCATCGTCACCGCGACGTCCGGCGCCGGCAAGCGGGTCCTCGACATCATGGCCGTCAAGCCCGGCTGCGTCATCACCGACGTCGCCCGGCCGCTCGACCTGTCCGCCGAGGACGTCGCGAAGCGCCCCGACGTCATCGTCGTCGAGTCGGGCGAGATCGAGCTGCCCGGCGAGGTGCGCATGCGCGACATCGGGCTGCCCCCCGGGGTCGCGTACGCGTGCCTCGCCGAGACCGTCGCCCTCGCCCTCGAGGGGCGCTACGAGACGTTCACCGTCGGGCGGGCCATCGAGTGGGAGAAGGTCAAGGAGATCTACCAGCTCGGCCTGAGGCACGGCATGCGCCTCGCGGCGGTGTCGGGGGTCAACGGGGTCTACACCGACGAGGACTTCGACCGGGTGCGTGCCCTCGCCCTCGCCGCGCGCGGCGAGGACGCCACCGCGACCCGGGGCGGGCGGCGCACGGCCGTCTGAGGCGTGCCTGACCCCGGCCCTCGGGCCCGGGGTCAGAGGACGTCGTGCCCGGGGTGCGGCTCGGACGGGATCGTGCCGAGGCGACCGGCCTGGAAGTCCTCGAAGGCCTGGACGAGCTCGGCGCGGGTGTTCATGACGAACGGGCCGTACGCCGCGACGGGCTCGCGGATCGGCCGGCCGCCGAGCACGTAGAGGTCCAGGCTCGGGCTGCGGCTCTCCTGGCTCTCGTCCGCGCCGACCTCGATGACGTCGCCGGCGCCGAGCACCGCGAGCTGGCCCATCCGGATCGGGCGCCGGTCGGCTCCGACGCTGCCGCGCCCGTTGAGCACGTAGACGAGCGCGTTGTAGTCGGTGTTCCACGGCAGGCGGACCCGGGCGCCCGGCGCGACCGTCGCGTGGAGCACGGTGATCGGCGTGTGGGTGATGCCGGGACCCGGGTGGCCGTCGAGCTCCCCGGCGATGACCCGCACGAGCGCGCCGCCGTCGGGGCTGGACAGGAGGGCGACGTCCCCGCCGCGGATGTCCTGGTAGCGCGGGGGAGACATCTTCTGTGCGCGCGGCAGGTTGACCCACAGCTGGAGGCCGTGGAAGAGCCCGCCGCTCACGACGAGCTCCTCCGGCGGCACCTCGATGTGCAGCAGCCCCGACCCGGCGGTCATCCACTGGGTGTCGCCGTTCGTGATCGTGCCGCCGCCACCGTGGGAGTCACGGTGCACGAACGTGCCGTCGATGATGTACGTCACGGTCTCGAAGCCGCGGTGGGGGTGCCAGGCGGTGCCCTTCGGCTCACCCGGCGCGTACTCGACCTCGCCCATCTGGTCCATGTGGATGAACGGGTCGAGCGCCGCGAGGTCGACGCCGGCGAAGGCGCGACGCACGGGGAACCCCTCGCCCTCGAGGCCGGACGGCGCCGTCGTCACCGAGCGTACGGGGCGGGTGACGGCGCCGACGTGGGGCTCGGTCACGCGCGGCAGGGTCAGGATGTCGTCGACGGTCACGGCCGGCATGGTCATCAGCTCCTTCGGGGCCTCCATCCTCGGGTGCGGGAGGCCGCCGGGTCCAACAGTAGTTTAGTGCTCAACTATTCCCGGCGGCCGCCTGGCGGGATGCCGTGCGCGCGGTGCCGCTGATCGTCGCCGACCCGACGACCCGGGTGCCGTCGTACAGGACGACCGCCTGCCCGGGCGCCACGCCGCGCAGCCGGTGGTCGAGGCGCACCCGCACGGTGGGCGGCGTCGACGCCGCGTCCCCGACGACCTCGACGGTGGCGGGCACCTCCTCGCCGTGGGCGCGCACCTGGGCGCCCAGCCGCACCGTGCCTGCCGGCGCCGCCCCGCACCAGCGCACGTGGTCGCCCTCGAGGACGTCGACGCCGAGCAGGTCGGCCGTGCCGATGAGCACCCGGCCCGCCGGGGCGTCGATGCCGACGACGTACCTCGGGTGGCCGTCGAGGGCCGACCGGTCGAGCCCGAGGCCACGCCGCTGGCCGACCGTGAACCCGTGCGTGCCAGCGTGGCGGCCGACGACCTCGCCCGAGGTGGCGTCGACGAGCTCGCCAGGACGTTCGCCGAGCCGCCGGGTGAGCCACGCCCGGGTGTCGCCGTCGGGGATGAAGCAGATGTCGTGGCTGTCCGGCTTGCGCGCGACCGAGAACCCCCGCTCGGCCGCCTCGGCGCGCACCTGCGCCTTCGTCGAGTCGCCGAGCGGGAAGAAGGACCGGGCGAGCTGGTCGGCGTCGAGGACCCCGAGGACGTAGGACTGGTCCTTGGCCGGGTCGACCGCCCGGTGCAGCTCGCGCCCGAGCGGCCCCTCGACGACCCGTGCGTAGTGCCCCGTCGCGACGGCGTCGAAGCCGAGGGCCACCGCCTTGTCGAGCAGCCCGGCGAACTTGATCCGCTCGTTGCACCGCAGGCACGGGTTGGGGGTGCGCCCGGCTGCGTACTCGGCGACGAAGTCCTCGACGACGTCGCGCTCGAAGCGGCTCGCGAGGTCCCACACGTAGAACGGGATGCCGAGCCGGTCGGCGACGCGCCGCGCGTCACCGGCATCCTCGATCGTGCAGCACCCCCGCGCCGACTCGCGCAGCGTCGCGGCGGACCGTGACAGCGCGAGGTGCACCCCGACGACGTCGTGGCCGGCGTCGAGCAGGCGGGCCGCGGCGACGGCCGAGTCGACCCCGCCGGACATGGCGGCGACGACCCGCATCAGGACAGCCCTCCCGCCCGTCGGGCGCGCTCGACGACGCCGGGCAGCGCGCCCAGGAAGGCGTCGACGTCGGCCTCGGTCGACGTGCGGCCGAACGACAGGCGCAGCGCCCCGCGGGCCTGCGCCTCGGTGTGCCCCATGGCGAGCAGGACGTGGCTCGGCTGGGGCACGCCGGCCTGGCACGCCGAGCCCGTGCTGCACTCGACGCCGGCGGCGTCGAGGAGGTAGAGGAGCGAGTCGCCCTCGCAGCCGGGCACGAGGAGGTGGGCGTTGCCGGGCAGGCGACGGGTGGCGTCGCCGGGCGCCCAGCAGCCGCTCACCGTGATGCCGAGCCCGAGCCCGAGGGCGCCCTCGATGAGCCGGTCACGCAGGGCGAGGACGCGCTTGGCCTCGACGTCACGGCCCGCGACGGTCTCCTCGAGGGCGACGGCGAACGCGAGGATGCCGGCCGCGTCGAGGGTGCCGCTGCGCACCTGCCGCTCCTGCCCCCCGCCGTGGGCGATCGGGACGATCGGCGCGTCGCGCCGGGCGATGAGGGCCCCGACCCCGACCGGCCCACCGATCTTGTGCGCGCTCACCGTCATCAGGTCGGCACCGCTCTCGTCGAAGCGGACCGGGAGGTGCGCGACGGCCTGGACGGCGTCGGTGTGGAACGGCACGCCGTGCTCGCGGGCCACGGCGGCGAGCTCGGCGACCGGCTGGACCGTGCCGACCTCGTTGTTCGCCCACATGACGCTCGCGACGGCGACCCCGCCGGGCGCGAGGGCCTCGCGGAGCGCGTCGACGCCGATGTGGCCGCACCGGTCGGGCTCGAGCCAGGTGACCCGCACCCCCCGCGACCCGGCGAGGTACTCGACGGGGTCGAGCACCGCGTGGTGCTCGATGCCGCTCGCGACGACGCCGTCGAGCGCGGGGTCCAGGGCGCGGCGGGCGAGCCAGGCGCCCTTGACGGCGAGGTTGTCGGACTCGGTGCCGCCGGAGGTGAAGACGACCTCGGACGGCCGGGCCCCGAGGGCCGCGCCGATCCGCTCACGAGCCTCCTCGACGACGGCTCGGGCGGCCCGGCCGGAGGTGTGCAGCGACGACGGGTTGCCGACCCGCGCGGACTGCTCGACGAGCGCCTCGAGCGCCGCGGGCAGCATCGGGGTCGTCGCCGCGTGGTCGAGGTAGTGGGTCACGACCGTCCAGTCTACGTTCGCGCGGCGGCGGCCCCGCCTCCCTCCCCCGCGGGTCAGCCCTTGCGGCGCCTGACCTCGGTCGTGGCCTGCGGGAGCACGGTGAAGAGGTCGCCGACGACGCCGAAGTCGACGAGCTCGAAGATCGGCGCCTCCTCGTCCTTGTTGACGGCCACGATCGTCTTCGACGTCTGCATGCCCGCGCGGTGCTGGATGGCACCCGAGATGCCGGCCGCGACGTACAGCTGCGGCGAGACCTGCTTGCCGGTCTGGCCGATCTGGCTGCTGTGCGGGTACCAGCCGGCGTCGACCGCCGCCCGGCTCGCGCCGACCGCGGCGCCGAGGGAGTCGGCGAACTCCTCGACGGGGGCGAAGTCGCCACTCGTGCCACGTCCGCCGGCGACGACGATCGCGGCCTCCGTCAGCTCGGGCCGGCCGGTGGCCTGCTTGGGCTGCGAGTCGGTGACCCGGGCGGCCTTCGCGGCGTCGCTCACGGTGACCTCGAACGCCTCGACGGCGCCCGGCGCCGGGGATGCCTCGAGGGGAACGGAGTTCGGCTTGACGGCGATGATCGGGGTGCCGGTCGTGACCGTGGCGGTCACGGTGTACGACCCGGCGAAGACGGACTGGGTCGTCTCGATGCCGTCCTGCCCCGGGCGGACGTCGACGGCGTCGGTGATCAGGCCCGAGCCGGTCTTGATCGCCAGGCGCGCGGCGATCTCCTTGCCGGAGGCGTTGCTCGGGATGAGCACGGCCGCGGGCTGCACCTTCTCGACGAGTGCGGCGAGGATCTCGGCCTGCGGCGCGACGAGGAACGCCGCGGCATCCGGGTCGTCGACGACGTACACCTTGTGCGCGCCGTACTTGGCGAGGGTGACCTGGGCGCGGTCGGCGCCCGGGCCGACGTGCACGGCGGAGGGCTCGCCGAGGCGGCGGGCGATGGTGAGCAGCTCGGCGGTCGCCTTGCGCAGGCGTCCGTCGGCGTGGTCGACGAGAACGAGTACTTCAGCCATGGGTGGTGTCCTACCTGTCTGGGCGCGGCCGGGTCAGAGGAACTTCTGGGCGACGAGGAACTCGGCGAGCTTCGTGCCGCCCTCGCCCTCGTCGGTGACGATCTCGCCCTGCGCGCGCGGGGGGCGCTTCGCGAACGACACGACCGAGGTCCACGCGGCGTCGAGGCCGACCTGCGAGGGGTCGATGCCGAGGTCGGCCAACCCCCACTGCTCGACGGGCTTCTTCTTCGCCGCCATGATCCCCTTGAACGAGGGGTAGCGCGGCTCGTTGATCTGGTCGGTGACGGACACGACGGCGGGCAGGGCGGCCTCGACCGTCTCGGATGCCGTGTCCCCGTCGCGGCGGATCGTGACCCGGCCGTCGCCGACGGTGAGCTCGGCGGCGTAGGTGACCTGGGGCAGGCCGAGGCGCTCGGCGAGCATCGCGGGCACGACGCCCATGACGCCGTCGGTGGAGGACATCCCCGTGAGGACGAGCTCGGGTGCGCCGCCGGTGGCCTTGGTGACCGCCTCCGCGAGCACGAGCGAGGTGGCGACGGCGTCGGACCCGTGGATCGCCTCGTCGGTGACGTGCACGCCCTTGTGGGCGCCCATCTGGAGGGCCTTCTTGACCGCGTCGGCGGCGGCGTCCGGGCCGACGGTCAGGACCGTGACCTCACCCTCGCCGGCAGCCTCGACGATCTTGAGGGCCTCCTCCACGGCGTACTCGTCGAGCTCGGACAGCAGCCCGTCGACGGCCTCGCGGTCGACGGTCCGGTCGGACTCGCGGAACGTGCGGTCGGACTGGGCGTCCGGCACGTACTTGACGCAGACGACGATGTTCATGCGTGCTTCGTCTTCCTTCGTTGGTGGCGGGGGGCCCGGGCCAGGGCTCGGGGCGTGCCGTCGATTCTCTCAGCCGCTGAGCGCTTGTCCACCATCGTCGAGGCGTGATGCCCGCCACCCCACCGGTGCCCGAGTGGCTACACGAGCATCCGTGCGCTCCCGGGCGTGGGTCGGCTCCCACTTCCCCGTGCCCCGTCTGGGAGGATCACTCTCGTGGGCAGCGACGACGGCGGCGGGGGCGTGCGGCGCACCGTCGGCCCGGTCGGCGACCCGCACGTCGTCACCTGGTGGCAACGGCTGTGGCGGCCCTTCTGGGTACTCCCGTCGGCGATCTGCCTGCTCGCCGTCGCGGCCGGGGTCGTCCTGCCCCTCGTCGACGCGTGGCTCGTCGACGACGCCCCGTACCTGTTCGGCGGCAACGCCGACTCCGCGCGCAGCCTGCTGAGCACCATCGCCAGTGCGATGGTGTCGGTGACCGGGCTCGTCTTCTCGATCACGATGGTCGTCCTCCAGCTCGCGAGCAGCCAGTTCAGCCCACGGCTGCTCGGTGGGTTCCTCGCGAGCCGGGTCACCCAGGTCACGCTCGGGGTCTTCACCGCGTCGTTCGTCTTCGCCTTCATGGTGCTGCGCGACGTCCGTGGCGGGGAGTCCCCGTTCGTCCCCGAGCTGTCGGTGACGGTCGCCTTCGGGCTCGTGCTCGCGAGCGTCGCGATGTTCTTCGCCTTCATCCACCACATCACCACCTCCATCCAGGTCGGCCAGGTCGTCGACCGCATCGCGGCCGCCACGCTCGCCGTCCTCGAGGACGGCAACGAGGCCGAGTGGGCCGGCGCCACCGACCCTCCGTCGTGGGACCGCCACCCCGGCCCGTCCGTCGTCGTCACGACGGGCGAGCGCCACGGGATCGTGAGCCGGGTGCGCTACACCGACCTCGTCGAGCAGGCCGCGAAGGCCGGCGTGGTCGTCGAGCTCCTGACCCGGCCGGGCGAGGTCCGGCACACCGGACAGGAGCTCGCGCGGGTCCACGGCGCGCAGGGAGGCGACCCGGTGCTCGACCGGGTCCGGGCCGCCTTCGGGCTCGAGAAGGACCGGACCCTCGAGCAGGACCCCGAGTTCGGCATCCGACAGCTCGTCGACATCGCCGAGCGCGCCCTCTCCCCCGGCATCAACGACCCGACGACCGCCGTCCAGGTGCTCGACGAGCTGCACCGCATCCTGCGGGTCGCGTCGATCCGGCCGGACCGGTCGGCGTACCTCGTCGACCCGGCCGGGGTGGTGCGGGTCGTCGACCGGCCGACCACCTTCGCCGGGCTGCTCGACCTGGCCCTCGACGAGGTGGCCCACTACGGCCGGGACACCCTGCAGGTGCCGGCGCGCATCGAGCACCTCCTCGAGGACCTCGGGCAGGTGGCCCGGCCCGAGCACGCCGCGACGACCGCCGCGAAGCGGGCCCGGCTCACCGAGCGGACCTCCGGGGGCGAGCCCCTGCTCCGCCCGTGAGCTGCACCGACGCACGACCGCACGCCGCGACGTGCGACCGGAGGGCGCGACTGCCCCTGGACCAGGGACCAGGACCGGGACCGGGGTCAGGCGCCTTCGAAGGTCGCCTTTCCCGGGCCCTTCTCGACGAAGCTGCGCATGCCGGTCGCGCGGTCCCTCGTCGCGAAGAGCCCGGCGAACAGCATCCGCTCGATCTCGAGGCCACTGTCGAGGTCGACCTCGAGACCGCGGTCGATCGCCTCCTTGGCCGCCCGGAGGGCATAGGCCGGGCCGCCCGCGTAGCGGGCCATCATCGTGCGCGCGGTGTCGTAGACCTCGGCGGCCGGGACGACGCGGTCGACGAGGCCGATGGCGAGGGCCTCCTCGGCGCCGACGAACCGGCCCGAGAAGACGATGTCCTTGGCTCGCGAGGGCCCGACGAGCCGGGCGAGCCGCTGGGTGCCTCCCGCGCCGGGGATGATGCCGAGGAGGATCTCGGGCTGGCCGAGGCGGGCGTCGTCGGCCGCGACCCGGAAGTCGCAGGCGAGGGCGACCTCGCAGCCGCCGCCGAGGGCGTAGCCGGTGATGGCCGCGACCGTCGGCTTCGGCAACCGGGCCAGGGCGCGCGTGAAGTCCTGGAGCAGGGCGGAGTGGTCGACCATGTCGGTGTACGACATCGTCTCCATCTCCTTGATGTCGGCGCCGGCGGCGAAGACCTTCTCGCCACCCCAGACGACGACCGCGGCGACGTCCTTGCGCTCGCCGGCCTCGCGGCAGGCGTCGACGAGGCCGTGCTGGATCTCGGCGTTCAGGGCGTTCATCGGGGGGCGGTCGATGCGGATCGTGCCGACGCCGTCGGCGACCTCGAGCCGGACGAGGTCGGTCATGACGCGTCACCGCCGGTCGGGCCGCCCTCGGGGTCGGGATCGAGGCCGAGCACGCGCTGGTGCCAGATGTGCACGCCCGAGAGGATGACCTGGATCGAGACCTGGATGAGCGAGGACAGGTCGGCGCCGGGGGTCACGAGGTGCTCGCCCGTGACGACGAGCGTCGACCCCGCGATGCCGGTCTTGAGGCAGTTCATGTTGAGGTTGAGCTCGTTGCACGTCTCGTGCAGCCTGAGCCGGTCGCCGAGCAGGTCGTCCTGGATCTGCCACTGGCCGAAGACCCGGGCGATCTCGACCTCGCCCTCGGTGCAGCGCACGAAGAGGCGCTGCTCGTTGACGGTGAACGCCACGTCGCCGTCGTTGTCGAGGTTCGGCGCGACCCCGAGGTCGACGAGCACGTCGAGGACGCGGCCCCGCAGCGGGTGCTCGTTCGCGGGTGGCGGGAAGTTGGGCAGCGACGTGGGATCGGTCATGGGTCCACCGTAGCCAGTCACTAGGCTCCCCTCCATGCCGCCCTGGTCCCACCCCACGACCGTCTCGCCGGGCCCCCTGACCCGCGACCTGGCCCCTCGCCCCGGGGTGACGCTCGTCGACGGTGGCGCCGACGTCGCGGTCTACGCGGGGCACGCCGACACCGTCGAGCTGTGCCTCTTCGACCCGGGGGACGACGACGGCACGAGCGAGCGCCGGGTGCCGCTGCGCGAGCGCGCCCACGGGTGGTGGTTCGCCTTCGTCCCGGGCGTGCGTGCCGGGCAGCGGTACGGCGTGCGCGTCCACGGGACCTGGGACCCCGACCAGGGCCTGCGGCACAACCCGGCCAAGCTCCTCCTCGACCCCTACGCCCGGGCGGTCGAGGGCGAGGTCCGGTGGGGGCCGGAGGTCCACGGGCACGTCGTCAACAAGAGCTGGCACGGCGACGGCGAGCTGCGCTCGGACCTCGACAGCCGGGGCCACGTGCCCCGGTGCGTCGTCGTCGACGACCGCTTCGACTGGGAGGACGACGTCCCACCGAACCGGTCGCGCAGCGAGAGCGTCATCTACGAGATGCACGTGCGCAACCAGACCGTGCTCCACCCCGACGTCCCCCCGGGGCTGCGCGGCACGTACGCCGGCCTCGCGCACCCGGCATCCATCGCCCACCTCACCTCCCTCGGGGTGACGGCCGTCGAGCTGCTGCCCGTCCACGCCTTCACCCACGAGCCGCACCTCGTGCGCCGTGGGCTGACCAACCACTGGGGCTACAACACCCTCGCCTTCTTCGCACCGCACGCGCCCTACGCCGCGGCGAGCGAGCCGCAGGGCGTCGTCGACGAGGTCAAGGGCATGGTCAAGCTGCTGCACCGGGCGGGCATCGAGGTCATCCTCGACGTCGTCTACAACCACACGGCGGAGCAGGACCGCACCGGCGCCACCCTGTCGTGGCGGGGGCTGGACCAGCGCGCCTACTACCGGCTCGACGAGCGGGGCCGCGAGATCGACGTCACGGGGTGCGGCAACACCCTCGACCTGCGCCACCCCGTCGTGTGCCGGATGGTGCTCCACTCGCTGCGGCACTGGGTGCAGGAGTACCACGTCGACGGCTTCCGGTTCGACCTCGCGGTGGCGCTCGGGCGCGGGCGGGGTGACGACTTCGACCCCGACCACCCGTTCCTCGTGGCCCTGCGCGCCGACCCGGTGCTCTCGGGCGTCAAGCTCATCGCGGAGCCGTGGGACGTCGGGATCCACGGCTGGCGCACCGGCCAGTTCCCCCCGCCCTTCATGGAGTGGAACGACCGGTACCGCGACGCGGTGCGCCGGTTCTGGGTCGGGGACGTGCGCGCCCTGCGGCACCACCGCCCCGGCCACGGCCTCCAGGAGCTCGCGACCCGGCTGGCCGGGTCGCGGGACCTGTTCGGCCACCGCGACCGCGGCCCGACGGCGTCGGTCAACTTCGTCGCCGCCCACGACGGGTTCACCCTCGCCGACCTCGTCGCCTACGACCACAAGCACAACGAGGCCAACGGCGAGCACAACCGCGACGGCAGCCACGGGAACGGCTCGTGGAACCACGGTGTCGAGGGGCCGACCGACGACCCCGAGGTGCTCGCCGGGCGGCGGCTCGCCATGCGCAACCTGCTCGGCACCCTCCTGCTGTCCACCGGCGTGCCCATGCTCAACGCCGGCGACGAGCTCGGGCGCACCCAGGGCGGCAACAACAACCCGTACTGCCAGGACAACCCGACGACGTGGGTCGACTGGGACCTCGACCCCTGGCAGCTCGACCTCCTCGCGACGACGAGCCACCTCATCGGGGTGCGCCAGGCCCTGCCGGTGCTGCGGCAACGGGTGTGGGCCCTCGGGAGGCAGGTCACCGACGACGGCACCCGCGACATGGAGTGGTACGCCGCGGACGGCGACCCCATGGGCGGGCGGTGGGCCGACGGGCACCGGGTCGTGCAGCTGTACGTCGCCGGGGCATGGATGGGCTGGGACTCCGCCCTCCTCGTCGTCAACGGGGGTACCGGCGCCGTCGAGGTCACGCTGCCCGCCCCGCCCGGTGTCACGGCCTACCGGCTGCTGTGGGACAGCGTGTGGGAGCGGCCGCAGCACGGCGGGGAGCCCGTCAGCCCCGGCCCCGTCCTCGTCGACGCGACGAGCGTGCGGGTCTACGCGGCATCCGCGCTGGGCTGAGTCGCACCGGCGAGCCAGCCGGCCCGCTGCACCCGGTGCACGAGGACGACCGTGACGATCCCGACGACGACGAGGCCGAGGTAGCCCAGGGCGTAGAGGGGCCCGAGCGGCGTCGACAGGCCGACGAGACCGACGAGGCGCACGAGGCCGGCGACGGGGGCGCCGACCCGGATGCCGCCGCTCCACCGCCGCGTGTCGCTGTCGCCGTCGACGGGAGCGAGGTCGCGGATGCCGGTGGCGAGCTGGTGGAGGAGGAGGACCGTCACGAGCACCTCGACGAACACCGCTCCCCACACGACTCCGGCCTGGTCGACGAAGAGCGGCGTGCCGGTGACGAGGGCGACCGGGATGCCGGCCGCCGCCGCGGCACGCGCCCGGACGAACGCCGGGTGGACCTGCGCGGCCCCGGCGAGGCCGATGACGAGCCACGCGTACCCGACGACGTCGGGCAGGACGTCCCAGCCGAGGAGCGGGAGGTCGAGCACGACGACGAGGAGCCCCCAGGCGGCCCACGCGAAACGGGTCATGGCGCCCACCCTAGGGCCGCCGCGTCAGGCGTTGGCGACCAGCCCGAGCTCGCTCGGCCGGGCGAGCCCGTCGTGGCGGGGCAGCACGCGCACCGTGTAGCCGAACGCGCCGGAGGAGCGCAGCACGAGGTCGCCGGCGAACTGGTGGCGGCCGTGCTCGTAGGCCTCGACGTGGGCGAGCGGCACCGAGGCGACGTCGTGCAGCTCGTCGCCGTGGTGGTTGGTCCGCCCGTGGACGACCTGCACCTCGACGTCGTCGGGCGTGAGGTCACCGAGCGAGACGTAGGTCGTGACGTGCAGCGTCTCGCCGAGCTCGGGGGTGTCGCCGACGCCGGAGGACTCGACGTGGTCGACGTGCACGTCGCCCCACGCGGCCCGGGCGCGCGCCTTGTACTGCGCGAGGTCCCTGGCCCCCGCGTAGCCGCCGTCCGCCTTCGCCCAGCCGGAGCGGGCGGCCGGGACGTAGAGCTGCTGGGTGTAGTCGCGCACCATCCGGCTGGCCCGCACCTTCGGGCCGAGGGTGGTCACGGTGTGCATCATCATCGACAGCCAGTTCTGCGGCAGGCCCTGCTCGTCGACGTCGTAGAAGCGCGGTGCGACCTGGCTCTCGACGAGGTCGTAGAGCGCGTTGGCCTCGATGTCGTCGCGTCGCTCGGGGTCCTCGACGCCGTCAGCGGTCGGGATCGCCCAGCCGTTCTTGCCGTCGAACCACTCGTCCCACCAGCCGTCGAGGATGGACAGGTTGAGCGCGCCGTTGAGCGCCGCCTTCATGCCGGAGGTGCCGCAGGCCTCGAACGGGCGCAGCGGGTTGTTGAGCCAGACGTCGCAGCCCGGGTAGAGGTGCAGCGCCATCGCGATGTCGTAGTTCGGGAGGAAGACGATGCGGCGGCGCACCTCCGGGTCGTCGGCGAACCGGACGAGCTGCTGGATGAGCTGCTTGCCCGTCTCGTCGGCCGGGTGCGCCTTGCCGGCGATGACGAGCTGGACCGGGCGGTCGGGGTCGAGGAGCAGCTTCCTGAGCCGGTCGGGGTCGCGCAGCATGAGCGTGAGCCGCTTGTAGGTCGGCACGCGGCGGGCGAAGCCGATGGTGAGCACGTCGGGGTCGAGCACCTTGTCGGTCCACGCGAGCTCGGCCGGCGACGCGCCGCGCTCGAGCCACGACTGCCGGGTGCGGCGGCGGGCCTCGGCGACGAGCTGGGAGCGCATCGCGCGCTTGGCCGCCCACACGGCGTCGCGAGGGACGGTCGCGAAGGACTCCCAGGACTCCTGGGTGTCGAGCTGGTGGACGTCGGCGTGGGTGCGGGCGAGCTCGAAGACGGTGCGGTCGACCCACGTCGGGCCGTGGACGCCGTTCGTGATCGAGGTGATCGGCACCTCGTCGTCGTCGAATCCGGGCCACAGGCCGTCGAACATCTCGCGGCTCACGACGCCGTGCAGCTGGGAGACGCCGTTCGCGCGCTGCGCGAGGCGCAGGCCCATGACGGCCATGTTGAACATGCCGGACGAGCCACCCTCGTAGGTCTCGGCGCCGAGCGCGAGCAGGCGTTCCACCGGCACCCCCTCGAGGGCCTGGGCCCCGCCGAAGTACAGCTCGATGAGCGAGGCGTCGAACCGGTCGATGCCGGCCGGCACCGGGGTGTGGGTCGTGAAGACGGTCGCGGAGCGCACCGCCTCGAGGGCCGCGTCGAAGGTCATGCCCTCGGCGCGCACGAGCTCGCTGATCCGCTCGATGCCGAGGAAGCCGGCGTGCCCCTCGTTCGCGTGGTAGACGTCGGGCGTCGGCGTGCCACTGACCCGCGACCACAGCCGCAGCGCACGGACCCCACCCATGCCGAGGAGCATCTCCTGCTGCAGGCGCAGCTCACCCCCGCCGCCGTAGAGGCGCTCGGTGACCGAGCGGCCGGCGTCGTCGTTCTCGCGCACGTCGGTGTCGAGGAGGAGCAGGGGCACGCGGCCCACCTGGACGCGCCAGACGTGCGCGTGCAGCTGGCGGGCGCCGGGCAGGGCGATGGTCACGAGCCCGGGGGTGCCGTCCTCCTCGCGCACGAGCGACATGGCCAGCCCGTCGGGGTCGAGGACGGGGTAGTCCTCCTGCTGCCAGCCGTCGCGGTTCAGGCTCTGGCGGAAGTAGCCGGTCTTGTAGAACAGCCCGACGCCGATGATCGGCACCCCGATGTCGGACGCCGCCTTGAGGTGGTCGCCGGCGAGGATGCCGAGGCCGCCGGAGTACTGCGGGAGCGCCGCGGTGATGCCGAACTCGGCGCTGAAGTAGGCGATCGCCGACGGCACGCCGTCGGCCTCCTCGCGGCCCCACTGCTGGTACCAGCGGTCCTCCCCGAGGTAGCGGTCGAGGGCCTCCTTGGCGCGGGAGACCGCGTCGACGAAGGCCGGGTCGGCGGCCAGTCGCTCGAGCTCCTCGGGCGAGACGGCCGAGAGCATGGCGACCGGGTCGTGGCCGACGGCGTCCCAGCGCGCCGCGTCGATGGACGCGAAGAGGTCGCGCAGCGGGGGGTGCCAGCTCCACCTCAGGTTCATCGCCAGCTCGCCGAGGGCGGCGATCGGGGCGGGCAGGACGGGTCGGACGCTGAAGCGGCGGATGGCCTTCACGAGGGGCCATCGTAGGGCATTGCTTAAACGCTTACATCCGGATCTTTCAGCGACCCGTCAGGATCTTGCACCGTGGGATCGCGTCGCCCCGTGGACGTGTCGTGCGGCCCTCCCGGCCGGTAGGTTCGATCCGTGACTGCCGCCCCTCGAACCACTGCCCCCCAGCACCCGATCGGCCGCATCCCCGTCCTCGACGTCAGGCCGTGCGTCGACGGCGGCGCCCGACCGGCGAAGTGCGTCGTCGACGAGGTCTTCACCGTCGTCGCCACCGTCCTGCGCGAGGGGCACGACGCCGTCAACGCCTCCGTCGTGCTCACCGACCCCGACGGGGTCGAGCACGTGCGGCCCATGGTCTGCACGAACCCGGGCCTGAACACCTGGGAGGCCGAGGTCGCCGCCGACCGCACCGGGTGGTGGTCCTACCGAGTCGAGGGGTGGTCCGACCCCTACGGCACGTGGGAGCACGACGCGACGATCAAGGTCCAGGCCGACGTCGACACCGAGCTCATGCTCGAGGAGGGTGCCCGCGTCCTCGAGCGGGCGCGCGACGAGGTCGCCCGCACGCCCGCCCAGGTCGCGGTGCTCGACGACGCGATCCACGGCCTGCGCGACGCGACCCGGCCTGCGGCGGTCCGCCTCAAGGCGGGCACCGACACCTCGGTCGAGGCCGAGCTCGCGACCCGCCCGCTGCGCGACTGGGTCACCCCCTCGGCCGAGCTCGCGCTCCTCGTCGAGCGCGAGCTGGCCCTGTCCGGCGCCTGGTACGAGATCTTCCCGCGCAGCGAGGGAGCGACGTACGACGACAAGGAGCACCGCTGGTCCTCGGGGACCCTGCGCACGGCAGCGCAGCGGTTGCCGGCCGTCGCCGCGATGGGCTTCGACGTCGTCTACCTCACGCCGATCCACCCCATCGGCCAGGCGGCGAAGAAGGGGCCGAACAACACCCTGGACTCCCGCCCCGAGGACCCGGGCAGCCCGTACGCCATCGGCTCCCCCGACGGGGGCCACGACGCCATCCACCCCGAGCTCGGCACCTTCGCCGACTTCGACGCGTTCGTCGCCGAGGCCGAGCGGCTCGGCCTCGAGGTCGCGATGGACCTCGCGCTCCAGTGCTCCCCCGACCACCCCTGGGTGCGGAGCCACCCGGAGTGGTTCACGACCCGGGCCGACGGCACCATCGCCTATGCCGAGAACCCGCCGAAGAAGTACCAGGACATCTACCCGGTGAACTTCGACAACGACCCCGCGGGCATCTACGCCGAGGTGCGCCGGGTCGTCCAGGTGTGGATCGACCACGGGGTGAAGATCTTCCGGGTCGACAACCCCCACACCAAGCCCGTCGAGTTCTGGCAGTGGCTCATCCAGGACGTCGCGAAGGACCACCCCGAGGTCATCTGGCTCGCCGAGGCCTTCACGAAGCCCGCGATGATGCACACCCTCGGCAAGGTCGGCTTCCAGCAGAGCTACACGTACTACGCGTGGCGCAACAGCGCCCACGAGCTGCGCGAGTACCTCACCGAGCTCTCCGGCGAGGCCGCCGCGTACATGCGGCCGTCGTTCTGGCCGACGACGCACGACATCCTCACCCCGTACATGCAGTTCGGCGGCCCCGCCGCGTGGAAGCTGCGTGCCGTCCTCGCCGCGACCCTCGTGCCGACCTACGGGATCTACGCCGGCTACGAGCTCATGGAGCACGTCGCGCGTCCGGGCGCCGAGGAGCAGATCGACAACGAGAAGTACGAGTACAAGAACCGCCGCTGGGAGGACTACGAGCCCGGGGGCGCCAAGGAGGGCCGGTCGCTCGCCGGCTGGCTCACGATGGTCAACGACATCCGCCGGGCGCACCCCGCGCTGCACCGGCTGCGCGACATCCGCTTCCACCACGTCGACGACGAGAACTTCCTCGCCTTCTCCAAGCGGCGCGTCCTGCCCGACGGCACCGACGACGTCGTCGTCGTCGTCGCGAACCTCGACCCGCACTCGACGCGGGCCACGACGCTGCGCCTCGACATGGCCGCCCTCGGCCTCGAGGCCGGCGACTCGTTCGAGGCCCTCGACCACGTCACCGGCTCGACCTGGGTCTGGCAGCGCGACGTGTACGTCCGCCTCGGCCCCGAGGTCGAACCCGTCCACGTCGTGGCCGTGAGGAAGCCCTGGTGACCGCCATCGCCGGGATGGGGCACTCCACCCCCGGGCTCGGCGCCAACCAACCCGGCCTGCGGCACGACCCGGAGTGGTTCCGCACCGCCGTGTTCTACGAGGTGCTCGTGCGGGCCTTCGGCGACAGCACCGGCTCGGGCGAGGGCGACTTCGCCGGCATCGTCAACCGCCTCGACTACCTCCAGTGGCTCGGCGTCGACTGCCTGTGGCTGCCGCCCTTCTACGCGAGCCCGCTGCGCGACGGCGGCTACGACATCTCCGACTACACCCAGGTGCTGCCCGAGTTCGGCACCCTGCCCGAGTTCCGCGAGCTCATCACCCAGGCGCACGCACGCGGCATCCGCATCATCACCGACTTCGTCATGAACCACACGAGCGACCAGCACCCGTGGTTCCAGGCCTCGCGCAGCGACCCCGAGGGCCCGTTCGGCGACTTCTACGTGTGGTCCGACACCGACGACCGGTACACCGACGCCCGGATCATCTTCGTCGACACCGAGACCTCGAACTGGACCTTCGACCCGATCCGGCGGCAGTTCTTCTGGCACCGCTTCTTCAGCCACCAGCCCGACCTCAACTTCGAGAACCCGGCCGTCCACGAGGCGATGTTCGACGTCGTGCGCTTCTGGATGGACATGGGCATCGACGGCTTCCGCCTCGACGCCGTGCCCTACCTGTACGAGGAGGAGGGTCACAACGGCGAGAACCACCCGCGGACCCACGAGTTCCTCGCGTCCCTGCGGGCCATGGTCGACCGGGAGTACCCGGGTCGCATCCTGCTCGCCGAGGCCAACCAGCCCCCGCGGGACGTCGTCGACTACTTCGGCACCGAGGAGGCGCCGGAGTGCCAGATGTGCTTCCACTTCCCGGTCATGCCGATGCTCTACTACTCGCTGCGCGAGGAGCGGGCGGCCCCGATCGTCGACGTGCTCGCCGACACGCCGCCGATCCCCCCGGGCACGCAGTGGGGGACGTTCCTCCGCAACCACGACGAGCTGACCCTCGAGATGGTCACGCCCGAGCAGCGGGCCGCGATGTACGGCTGGTACGCGCCCGACCCCCGGATGCGGGCCAACGTCGGCATCCGCCGTCGCCTCGCCCCCCTCCTCGACAACAGCCGCCCGGAGTTCGAGCTCATCCACGCCCTCCTGCTCTCCCTGCCCGGCTCGCCGTGCCTGTACTACGGCGACGAGATCGGGATGGGCGACAACATCTGGCTCCACGACCGGGATGCCGTCCGCACGCCGATGCAGTGGACCCCGGACCGCAACGCCGGGTTCTCGACCGCCGACCCGGGCAAGCTCTACCTGCCGGTCGTCCAGTCGCTCGTCTACCACCACAACCACGTCAACGTCGAGGCCCAGATGGCGAGCGGGTCCTCGCGCCTGCACTGGGTGCGCGGCATGCTCGCCGTGCGCCGCGAGCACCCCGTCTTCGGGGTCGGCGACTTCGAGGTGTGCGGGTCGACGAACGACCGGGTGCTGCCCTTCGTGCGGGTCGACCGGCGCGACCGCGACACCGAGGACCGCTCGGCGCTGGCCGTGCTGTGCGTCAACAACCTCTCGTCGCGCCCCCAGGCGAGCACCGTCACGCTGCCCGAGGAGCTGTGGGACTGGGAGAGCCGTGACCTGTTCGGGGGCAGCGGCTTCCCGGACATCGCCCCCGACGGCACGATCACGCTCACGCTGGGCTCGCGCGACTTCTACTGGCTCGCGCTCGCGCCCCGCCGAGGTGAGCCCCGTGGCTGAGGTCATCGGCACCGCCACGCTGCGCCCGGGCAAGCTCGAGCTCGTCTCCTCGTGGATGGGCTCGCAGCGCTGGTACGCCGCCAATGGACGCCAGCCCCGGCTGCGCCTCCTCGCGGCGTGGCGCCTCGACGACCCCCAGGGCGAGGTGGGCGTCGAGACGCTCGTCGTCGCGGACGAGGCCGGCGCCGACCCGGTCGTCTACCAGGTGCCCCTGACCTACCGGGGCGAGCCGCTCGGCAGTGCCGACCACGCCCTCGTCGGCACGATGGAGCACTCCGCGCTCGGCCACCGCTGGGTCTACGACGCGCCCCACGACCCGGTCTACGCCGCGCAGCTCCTCGAGCTCGTCCAGGGCCGGGTGCGGGCGCAGTCGTCGTCCTCCTCGGACACCCCCGAGGAGTCGGTCGCCGGGGTGCCGCAGCAGAGCTGGGGCCGCGAGGTCCGGGTGCGCACCGCGCGGGTGCTCTCCGGTGAGCAGTCGAACACCTCGGTCATCCTCGACTGCGACCTCCCGGACGGCCACCACGTCCCCCTCATCGTCAAGGTCTTCCGGATGCTCTCACCGGGGGCCAACCCCGACGTCGTCCTCCAGGGCGCGCTCGTCGACGCGGGGTCGAGCCGCGTCCCGGCCGTCGTCGGCGCGGTGACCGGGCACTGGCCGCACCCGGGAGCGGACGGCGACCACCCGGCATCCGGGCACCTGGCCCTCGCCCAGGAGTTCCTGCCGGGCGTCGAGGACGCCTGGCGGGTCGCGCTGCGCGCCGCGGAGGCGGGCACCGACTTCGTGGCACCGGCCCGGGCGCTCGGCGACGCCACCGCCGAGGTGCACCGCACGCTCGCCGAGGTGCTCGGCACCGAGCCGACGAGCCCGCAGCAGGCCGGCGCGATCGTCGCCGGGATGCGCGACCGGTTCGACGCCGCCGTCGCCGAGGCGCCCGAGCTCGAGGAGGTCCGCGGGTCGGTCGACGCCGTGCTGCGCGTGGCCGCCGCGGCGCCGTGGCCGCCCCTGCAGCGCATCCACGGCGACTACCACCTCGGCCAGGTGCTGCACTCCCCCGACCGGGGGTGGGTGCTCCTCGACTTCGAGGGTGAGCCGCTGCGCCCCCTCGCGGAGCGCTCGCTGCCCGACCAGTGCCTGCGTGACGTCGCGGGGATGCTGCGCAGCTTCGACTACGTCGGGGGCACCCTCGAGCAGGTGCACGGGCGGTCGGCCCGCTCGTGGGTACGCGCGGCCCAGGACGCGTTCCTCGACGGCTACGCCGCCCGCGCCGGCGAGGACCCGCGCGCGCGCACGGCGCTGCTCGCCGCCTTCGAGCTCGACAAGGCCGTGTACGAGGTCGTCTACGAGGCCCGCAACCGGCCGGGGTGGCTCCCCATCCCGCTCGGTGCCGTGCGCCGGCTCACCACCCACTTCGCGCAGGACCCGACCACGCAAGGAGACCCGTCGTGACCCCCACCCCCAGCCCCGAGGTCGGCGGCGCGATCACCGCGCTCGTCCAAGGACGCCACCAGCAGCCGCACGACCTGCTCGGCCAGCACCTCGAGCCCGGGGGGCTGCGCATCCGCGTGCTCAAGCCGCTCGCCCGCTCCGTGCGCGTGCGCTTCGAGGACGGCGCGGAGCTCGAGCTCGCCCACGAGGCCGAGGGGGTGTGGACCGCGGTGCGCACCGACGCGACCCGCACGATGGACTACCGGCTGCTCGTCGCGTGGGCCGACGGCATCGAGCACCTCCAGGACGACCCGTACCGCTTCGCGCCGACCCTCGGCCAGGTCGACCTGCACCTCGTCAACGAGGGCCGGCACGAGCAGCTGTGGACCGTCCTCGGGGCCCGGGTGCGCGAGTACGACGGGCCGATGGGGTCGGTCCAGGGGGTCTCGTTCGCCGTGTGGGCGCCGCGGGCCAAGGCCGTGCGCGTCATCGGCGACTTCAACGACTGGGACGGGCGGGTGCACCCGATGCGCCTCCTCGGCGCCTCGGGGGTCTGGGAGCTGTTCGTGCCGGCCGTCGGGGTCGGCCACGTCTACAAGTTCGAGATCCGCGGGGCCGACGACGTCGTGCGCACGAAGGCCGACCCGATGGCGCGGCGCACGGAGACCCCGCCGAACACCGGCTCGGTCGTCGACGAGTCCACCCATGCGTGGCAGGACGCCGCCTGGATGGAGCAGCGCGCGCTCGGCACCGCGCACGACGGGCCGATGAGCGTCTACGAGGTGCACCTCGGGTCGTGGCGCCAGGGGCTGGGCTACCGCGAGCTCGCCGAGCACCTCGTCAACTACGTCAGCGACCTCGGCTTCACCCACGTCGAGCTGCTGCCCGTCATGGAGCACCCCTACGGCCCGTCGTGGGGCTACCAGGTGACCGGCTACTACGCCCCCACCGCGCGCTTCGGCACCCCGGACGACTTCAAGTACCTCGTCGACGCCCTCCACCGGGCCGGCATCGGGGTCATCCTCGACTGGGTCCCCGGGCACTTCCCCCGCGACGCGTTCGCGCTCGCCCGCTTCGACGGCCTCGCCCTCTACGAGCACCCCGACCCGCGGCGCGGCGACCAGCCCGACTGGGGCACGCACGTGTTCGACTTCGGCCGGCTCGAGGTGCGCAACTTCCTCGTCGCCAACGCCCTGTACTGGCTCGAGGAGTTCCACGTCGACGGCCTGCGGGTCGACGCCGTCGCCTCGATGCTCTACCTCGACTACTCGCGCAAGGACGGCGAGTGGATCCCGAACGTCCACGGCGGCCGCGAGAACCTCGAGGCGATCGGCCTGCTCCAGGAGGCCAACGCGACGGCCTACAAGCGCGTGCCAGGCATCGTGACGATCGCCGAGGAGTCGACGTCGTGGCCCGGCGTCACGAAGCCGACGTCCTTCGGCGGCCTGGGCTTCGGGCTCAAGTGGAACATGGGCTGGATGAACGACACCCTGCGCTACGTGCACGAGGAGCCGATCCACCGGCAGTACCACCACAACCTGCTGACCTTCTCGCTCATGTACGCCTTCAGCGAGAACTACCTCCTGCCGATCAGCCACGACGAGGTCGTCCACGGCAAGGGGTCGCTGCTCAACAAGATGCCCGGCACCCGCGACGAGCAGCTCGCGACGGTGCGGGCCTTCCTCGCGTACATGTGGTCCCACCCCGGCAAGCAGCTGCTCTTCATGGGGTGCGAGTTCGCGCAGCCGGGCGAGTGGGCCGACGGACGCTCGCTCGACTGGTGGCTGCTCGACCACGCGGCCCACTACCGGGTGCACAACCTCGTCAAGGAGCTCAACTCCCTCTACCGCGCGCACCCCGCGCTCTGGGCGCTCGACTCGCAGCCGGCCGGGTTCCGGTGGCTCGACGCCGACGACAACACCGGCAACGTGCTGTCGTACCTGCGCTTCGCCCGCGCCGACCAGCAGGGCGACGTCGTGGCGACGGCGGTCAACTACAGCGGGGACGACAAGGCGTGGGTGCGCATCGGCGTGCCCCGCGGCGGGCGCTGGGAGGTCGTCCTCGACACGAGCGGCTTCGACGAGGCGAGCAGCCCGAGCACGGCCGGTGTCGTCCACGAGGCGGAGCCGACGCCGTGGCACGACCAGCCCTTCTCTGTCACGGTGCGCCTCGCGCGGCTCGCGACCGTCTACCTCGCGCCCGTCGCCGAGGGCTGAGGCACGAGGAGGGCCCGGCGGGAGAGGAGTCCCGCCGGGCCCGTGCCCGTGCCGTCCGGCCCGACCCAGGGCAGTGGGTCAGATGAACAGCAGCTGGGCACCCTCGGTGAGCTCGATGAAGTCGCTCGCCGAGATGATCGCCTCGACCCCGTCGTAGAGGTCGTCCTCGGTCAGGTGGTTCATGTCCGCGGACATGCGGCACGCCCACATGTGAACGCCGGAGCCGGTGAGCATCTCGAGGAACTCGGGGACCTCGGGGACGTCGAGCTCCGCGATCTGCTTCTTCATCATCTTCGTCGCGGCCTTCGTCGCCCCGGGAAGGGCGCCGAGCATGTGGTGCACGCCCATTCCGCTGTGGCCCGGAGGGTGCATCGCGGTGTTGCCGACGAAGGAGAACTGCAGGTCGCCCATCGTCTGCTTGGTGATGATGTCGAAGCCCCAGAAGGTGAAGAACATGTGCGTCTCGACACCTTCGCCGACGGCGGCGTTCGCGAGGATGAGGCCCGGGTAGGCCATGTCGAGGTTGCCCTTGGAGCAGATGATGGCGAGCTTGCGACCCTCGCTGCCGGGGGTGTCGAACGAGGGGACGATGGCCGGTGCGGCCTCGGTGGTGGTCATGGGTGCGCTCCTTCGCGCTGGACGTGGACCGGTGGGGGTGGGATGCCGGCGCGCGGCGTCAGACGCAGCCCTTGGGCTTGGGCAGGCCGGAGACGTAGGCCATCTTCTTCGCCGGCTTGCCCGGGAAGAGGCCGAAGAGCGCCTTGACGGGCGTCCCCGTCTGCGTCGAGACCCGGCGCAGCGTGGCGGTCTCGCCCTGGGCGGCGTAGTCGTCGCGCAGGAAGCGGATGAGGGTCCAGTGCGCGTCGGTGAGCTCGAGGCCGATGAGCGCGGCGAGCTCGGGCGCGAGCTCCTCGCTCCACTGCGCGGGGTCGGTGAGGAACCCCTCCTCGTTGACGTCGACGGCGTGCCCGGCGATCGTGGTGGTGGTCATGTGCGTGTGTCTCCTCTGGGTGTCAGGCGGGGTTCGTGTCGGCGTCTCAGGCGGGGTTCTTGCCGGCCATCGACATCTCGGCCTTCAGGCCGAGGGGACGGCCCGGGAGCAGGGCGTTCCAGTAGACGTGGCGGAACGCGAGCTTGCCGAGGTGGTTGGCGCGGGACTCACCGAGCAGCGTCATGGGGCCGACCTTGGGGAAGGGGAAGTGACCGGTCAGGGGCTCGGTGTCGTAGTTGAAGTCGAGGAGGAGGGCCTTGCCGTGCCCGGACTCCACGAAGCAGTTGGCGTGCCCGTCGAAGGAGCGGGTCATCGGCCGGCCGTGCACGTGGTCGAGGAAGTTCTCGACGAAGACCTCGACCGAGAAGTGGGCGACCGAGCCGGCCTTGGAGGTCGGCAGGTTGCCGGCGTCGCCGAGGGCCCAGATGTCCGGGTGGGCGGTGGACTGCATCGTGTGCTTGTCGACGGGGACGTAGTTGAGCTCGTCGCCCAGGCCCGAGCGGGCCACGAAGTCGGCGCCCATGTTGAGCGGGATCGTCACGAGCTGGTCGTAGGCCACCTCGCGCTCGTCGTAGGACACGAGCACCTTGCGCTCCTGGTCGATGCGCTCGACCATGAAGTCCGGCTCGACGACGACTCCCTTGTCCTCGAGGATGTTCCCGAGCGCCCTGCTCGCGACGGGCTTGGTGAAGGCGCCGTCGAGCGGGGTCACGAACACGAGCTCGGTGCGCTCGCGCAGGCCGCGCCTCGTGAGCCAGTCGTCGGCGAGGAAGGTGAACTCGAGCGGGGCGACGGGGCACTTGATCGGCAGCTCGGTGATGTGGACGACGAGCCGGCCGCCGGTGAACGTCGCGAGCTGGTCGCGCAGGGCCACCGCGCCGTCGTACGTGTAGAACTCGCCGACCTCCTTGTGCCACTGCGGGCCGAGGGTCCCCTCGGTCTGGTCCGGGCGGGGAGTCGTGCCCGTCGCGATGACGAGCTGGTCGTAGGCGAGCACCCGGCCGTCGCCCAGGTGCACCGCGCGGGCGGCGGGGTCGACCCGGTCGACCTCCCCCATGACGAGGTCGATGCCGGCCGAGATGAGCGGCCGCTTGCGGCGGCGGATCTGCTCGGGCGTGTTGATCCCGAAGGGGATGAACAGGTAGCCGGGCTGGTAGTCGTGGATGTCGTCGCGGTCGACGACGGTGATCGTCCAGTCCGTGGCGGGCAGCTCACGGCGGAGCTTGTTGACGACCATCGTGCCGGCCGTTCCCGCGCCCAGGACCACGAGGTGCTTGGTGGGGGTGGTCATGAATCCGATGATACCCCCGTGGGTATCGACTCCTACAGCGCGTAGGAGACCTTGGGCCTGTGATCTCGCCGACACCCGACGGTCGTCGCCGTCGCCGTGGCCGCGAGGCAGACCGAGAACCCGCCCTCCGACGAGCACCCGCTCCACCTGTCGCCGGTGGGACCCCTCTGCAAGGATCGGGCCATGAACGCGCCCCGCGCCGGCCAGCCCGCGCAGCCCTCGGACCTCGTCGACGTCGCCGCCCTCGTCACGGCGTACTACACCCGCGAACCCGACCCCGAGAACGTCGACGAGCAGGTCGCGTTCGGTACGTCGGGCCACCGCGGCTCGAGCCTGCGCACCTCCTTCAACGAGGCGCACATCCTCGCGACGACCCAGGCGATCTGCGAGTACCGCCGCGACCGGGGCTTCGACGGGCCGCTGTTCATCGGGCGCGACACCCACGGGCTGTCCGAGCCGGCCTGGTCGACGGCGCTCGAGGTGCTCGTCGCCAACGACGTCACGGTGCTCGTCGACGCCGCCGACCGCTACACCCCCACCCCGGCCGTGTCGCACGCCATCCTCACCGCCAACCGCGGCAAGGTCGCGGGCGTCGACGCCATGCCCGGGGGCACCGGCCTCGCCGACGGCATCGTCGTCACGCCCTCGCACAACCCCCCGAGCGACGGGGGGTTCAAGTACAACCCGCCGCACGGCGGGCCGGCCGACTCCGACGCGACGTCGGTCATCGCGGCCCGGGCCAACGAGCTCATCCGGGGTGGGCTCGCCGACGTGCGACGGATGCCGTTCGCTCGCGCCCGCGCGGCCGTCACCTCCTACGACTTCCTCGGCAGCTACGTCGACGACCTGCCGAGCGTGCTCGACCTGGACGCGGTGCGCTCGGCCGGTGTCCGGATCGGCGCCGACCCGCTCGGCGGGGCGGCCGTCGACTACTGGGGCGCCATCGCCGAGCGCCACCGTCTCGACCTCACCGTCGTCAACCCGCTCGTCGACGCGACGTGGCGGTTCATGACCCTCGACTGGGACGGCAAGATCCGGATGGACTGCTCCTCCCCCTCGGCGATGGCGAGCCTCATCGCGCAGCGCGACACCTACGACGTCGCGACCGGCAACGACGCCGACGCCGACCGCCACGGCATCGTCACCCCGGATGCCGGCCTGATGAACCCCAACCACTACCTCTCGGTCGCGATCCAGTACCTCTACGGCGGCGCCCGGCCGCACTGGCGCGAGGACGGGTTCATCGGCAAGACGCTCGTCTCGAGCTCGATGATCGACCGGGTCGCCGCCGACCTCGGCCGTCGCCTCGTCGAGGTGCCCGTGGGGTTCAAGTGGTTCGTGCCGGGGCTGCTCGACGGATCGGGCCCGTTCGGCGGCGAGGAGTCGGCCGGTGCGTCGTTCCTGCGGCGCGACGGCTCGGTGTGGACGACCGACAAGGACGGCATCCTGCTCGCCCTGCTCGCCTCCGAGATCCTCGCGCGCACCGGGATGAGCCCGAGCGAGCACTACCACTCGCTCGTCCAGCGGCACGGCGAGCCCGCCTACGCCCGGATCGACGCCCCCGCGAACCGGGCCGAGAAGAGCAAGCTCGCCGCCCTGTCACCCGACGACGTCACCGCCGACACCCTCGCGGGTGAGCCGATCACGGCCAAGCTCACCCGGGCCCCCGGGAACGACGCGGCGATCGGCGGGCTCAAGGTCGTCACGGAGTCGGCGTGGTTCGCCGCCCGACCGAGCGGCACCGAGGACGTCTACAAGATCTACGCGGAGTCCTTCCGCGGCGCCGACCACCTCGCCCAGGTGCAGGCCGAGGCCCGGGACGTCGTGTCGGCGGCGCTCGGCAGCTGAAAGCTCGGGGCGCGGGACCGGGTTGCCCACGCGTGCGATCATGGGTGCGTCAGGGTGTCTTCACGAGGCTCGACACTGCTGACCCCCAGCGCAGCACTGTCGAGCCCGCGCCCCACCCCTCACCCCACCCATCGACACTGCTGACCCCCAGCGCAGCACTGTCGAGCCTGCGCCCGAGCCCTCACCCGACCCATCGACACTGCTGATCCCCAGCGCAGCACTGTCGAGCCTCCTGGCCGACCCCTTGCTGCGGGCTGTCACCCTCCCTGCGCCTCCGGATCGGCGTCGCCGGTCACGAAGGCGGCCTCCCCCGCCGCCGCCTCCCCCGCCGCCGCCTCCCTCTCGCGGTCGAGCTGGGCGCGCAGGTCGGCGCGCCAGCCGCGCCGGGTGTAGGACCAGTTCGGCGCCAGCGGGTTCGGCTTGTCGCGGTACCGCAGCCACCAGTGCAGGGGCGGGCGCTCGAGGACGTCCTGGTCGAGGTGCGCCGGCAGGTGCCGGTGGGCCCGGTCCACGACGTGCTCCTGCGGCACCTCGACCTCGGCCCAGTCCTCCGGGTGGGACACCACGACGGCGAGCCGGAACCCCATGCCCCGCAGGACACCGTCGACCCGACCCAGCGCCGGTGCGACGTGACCGCTCTCCCGCCGGCCGACCTTCGCGCGATCCCAGCCGAGGGCCTCCGCCAACTCTCGCTGGCTCAGGCCGAGCCGACGACGGGCCAGTCGGAACGCGACGCCGACGGCATCCTCGGGGTCGTCGTACGGGGCGAGGTCCATGCCGCCACCCCACACCCCGGCTCGTTCCCCGGTCCACCCCGCTGCCGGGTCTGGGGACGGCGGCTCACCTGCGTCACGCCTGTGGACGCTCCGTGCTGCAACCCCGTCGCTCGCGCGAGCCTCCCGCCGTCACCCGGTCGCGGTCCCCGCACCGCGGATCCGGCGCTCGTCGGTCACCCACATCCCGAGCAGCCCGCCGAAGTGCGCCTCGAAGCGCTCCCACTCCTGCGGCGGATAGGTCTGGTGGATCGTCGACTGGAGCAGGGTGCGGAAGTCGGGCCCGTCGATCCAGTCGAGCACCATCTCGTCGACGTGGGGCAGCGTCGACTCGCAGAACGCCCGGTATCGCTCGGTCTCGAAGTACTCGTCGGCGAGCGCCTGGTACGCCGCGAGCTTGCCCTCGTAGTCGAGGACGTCGTCGTCGGCGACGGCGAACCAGGGCCCGGTGTCGACCTGGGTGCGCGGCCGGCGCCCGGTGACGACGCAGTACGCGGTCCACCGCAGCAGCGCCTTCATCGCCCAGGGGAAGTAGTAGTGCAGGGACGTCACGGCGACGTCGGGGCACGCGTTCGCGTAGTCGATCGGGTGGACGACGCCGTCCTTGACGAGCATCTCGCAGGAGTTGAACTCCCACCGGAAGAACGCGTTGACGGTCTGCGAGATCGTGATCGCCTCGCGCCCGACCTCCTCGCTGAGGAAGCCGTGGGTGACGGCGTAGCGCTCGTGCATCGGCTCCTCGGGGCGGAACTTCATGACCATCGTCTCCGGCCCGATGGTCAGCGAGCGGGCGAAGTGCTCGTAGTCGGGAACCGAGGCCTGCAGGTGCATGAGCATCTCGCCGGAGTCGTCGTACGAGCGGTGCAGCTCGGCCCGGTCCCGGACCTGCGAGACCCCCCGCCAGCCACCGCCGTCGAAGGGCTTCATGTACAGCGGGTAGCCGAGCGGCTCGGCGACCTCGTCGAGGTCGAAGGAACGGTTGTAGCGCGCCGAGGTGTAGGCCCAGCGTGCGTTGTCGACGGGGTGCTTGTACGGCACGAGGACGGTCTCCGGGACGTTCATGCCGAGCCGCATGAGGGCGCAGTACGCCGAGTGCTTCTCCATCGACTGGAACGTGAACGGGCTGTTGAGCAGGTAGACGTCGTCCATGAGGGCGACCTTCTTCAGCCACTCCCGAGGGTGGTAGTACCAGTGTGCGAGCCGGTCGATGACGAGCTCGTGGCGGGCCCGGTCACGCAGGTTGAACGGCTCGATGGTCAGCCGCTCGGTCGTCACGGTGTGCGTGCCGCCGTCGGGTGCCCTGAGCACTCCGAGGCGCCGTGCCAGGGCCTCGAACGCCGTGGGCCAGTCCTCCTCGGCGCCGAGGAGCAACCCGACGAGGTGGTCGGTCGTGGGGGCCATGGCGGTCTCCTTCGTCGGTCGGGTCAGACGAACCGGTGCAGGTGGTGGGCGAGCTGGCGCTGCCACCACGGCCAGTCGTGGGCGCTGTCGAAGCCCCACACGTCGAGCTCGTGGCGGATCCCCTTGCGGGCCAGCACCTCGGCGAACTCCCTCGTGGCCGGCAGGGATCGCGTCGGCGACACCTCGAAGGGTCCCTGCCCGACGACGAGCACCACCGACACGCGCGAGCGGATCCAGTCGAGGTGGTCGCCCTCCATGTTGGCGACGTAGGCCATCGGGTTCGCGAAGTACGTCGCGTCGCCGAGCTCGCCCCACCCGTTCCACGTCGTGGAGTCGTAGTTGCCCGACAGGCCGATGGCCAGCGGGGCGACGTCGGCGCGCTGGAAGGTCAGGTGCACGGCGTGGTAGGCCCCGAGCGACACCCCGGCCGTGATGACCTCCTGCCCCCCTCCGACCTCGTCGAGCACCCAGGGCAGGACCGCCTGCGAGAGCCACGCCGTGTAGGCCTGGCCGCGCCGGGCCCGCTCCTCGGTCGGCACGTCGTTCGCGGACCAGGTCCACCCGTCGACCGAGTCGACGCAGAACAGGCTCACCCGACCGGCATCGACGAGGGACCGCACGGCCTCGAGCATGCCGTTGCCCTCGGCGTCACGGGCCGAGCCGGCCTCGGAGGGGAAGAGCAGCACCGGGCGCCCCCACGAGCCGTACCGCACCACCTCGAGGTCGGCGTCGTGGCCGGGCACCGCCAGCCGCACCGACGTCGTCTCCATGCGACCCCACCCTGCCGGTCGCCACCCTCCCCCGCAACCACCGGATGTGAACGGACCGTCGGGGCACCGCCGCCGGGATGCCGGTCATCGCGCCCCTTCAGCCGGGCCGGCCCCAGACCGTGCGCAACACGTCGGTGAGGCCCGGGTCGAGGGCGTCGCGCCAGGCCGTGTAGTTGTGCAGGTCGGGGACCTCGCGCAGGACGACGTCGTGCCCGGCACGGCGCAGCGCGGTCGCCATGTCGCGGTTGTTCGCCAGGTTCTCCTCGAGGGTGCCGCACGACATGCCGACGGTGAGCGGGTGGTCGGCGTGCCGGGTGTCGAGGACGGCCTGCACGAGGCGTGAGATCCGCCCGAAGTAGCGGAAGCCGCTCTCGGAGACGTCGCGCCGCACCTGGAAGAACGAGCCGGACTGGGCGTAGACGCCCCCGACCCGTGGCGCCGCGAGCAGGCCGAGGAGCAGCGCGGTGAGTCCCCCGAGGCTCGCACCGACGACGACGACCGGGCCGCGCACGGCGTACCGCGCGCCGAGCGCGTCGAGGCCGGCCGCCGCGATGGTGCGCAGGTACTGCGGCGATCCGGAGTACCACGAGTCGCGGATGACCGGGTGGGCCAGGGCGACCCGGTGCGGTGGCAGCTGTCCGGCCCCGACGAGGGCGGCGCTGTACGTCGTGAGGGACGCGAGCTGGTCGTACTCCGGGCCGTCGTGGACGAGCAGGAGCGGGGCGGGCTCGTCGTCCGGCAGGTCGTCCGGGCTCCACACCGTGACCGGCACCTCGTGGGCGGTCTCCCCGGAGAGGGTGAGCGGTTCGAGCCGGCTGGGCACCGCGGGGGCGGCGAGCCACCACGGCGGGAGGTACCCGGGCAGCTCCGCGACGGAGCGCTCGCCGAACGCCGTGCGCACCGTGACCGGGTTCGTCGGGTCGAGCACGACCTCGACCTCGTCCCCCCGCCCCACGGCGAAGCGGTACTCGAGACGGCACAGCGGCGGGCGCGGCAGGTCGAGGACCCAGCCCTCGCCGTCGCGCCGGAACTCGCGCGGGCCCGCGACCACCCGGTCGCACTGGAGGACGACCCCCGTCACGAGGGGGTCCGCCGGGACGAACCGGAACCGGAGGTGGTCGTCGAGGAGCTTCGGGGGCACCAGCGTCAGAAGAGGGCGCTCATGAGGGCGGTGCGGCCCTTGCGCACCCGCTCGTCCTGGGCGCCGACGACCGCGAACAGCTCGAGCAGGTGGGTGCGGGCCCGGTCGCGCTCGTCCCCGGACGTCGTGCGGACGAGGTCGAGGAGGCGCGCGAACGCGTCGTCGACGTGCCCGCCGAGGACGTCGAGGTCGGCGACGACCGTCGCGGCTGCGACGTCGGTCGGGTCGGCCGCCGCGGCCGCCCGTGCGGCGGCGAGGTCGACGCCCTGGGTGCGCTGCATGAGCCGCACCTGGGCGAGGCCGAGCTCGGCGTCGTGGTCCTTGGGGTCCTCGGCGAGGGCCTGCTCGTAGGCGGCGGCGGCCGCGGTGAGGTCGCCGCGCTCGATCGCCTCGAAGGCCGCCTCGTGCAGCGGCGGCAGCTCGTCGGGCTCCGCCCCGGCGACCGGTTCGAGCTCGACCCGCCCGGTGATGCCGTTCTGCACCGCCGCCTGGAGCAGCTGGTCGACGACCGCGCGCACCTCCGGCTCGGGCTGGACACCGGGGAAGAGCGGCACCGGCTGGCCCTGGAGGAGACCGAAGGCCGCGGGCACGCTCGGCTGGCCGAAGGCCTGCACGAGGAGCGGCTGGAAGGCCTGGAGCAGCTCGGGCGAGGCCGACAGGTCGGCGCTCAGGACGAGGACGCGGCCCTCGAGGGAGGCGGCGACCCGCACGACGGTGTCGAGCAGCTCGCGGGTCGCGGGGTACGCCGAGCCCCACAGGACGAGGACGCCGGGCACCTGGAGGGTGCGGTTGAGCGCCTCCTGCAGGGTGGCGGCGTCGACGTCGACGACGAGCCCGCCGGGGACGACGGGGCGCTCGGGCGCCGGACCACCGGGCACCGGGCCGGCCGGCATCCCGCTGCCCGTCGTCGCGGGTGTCGGCGCGGTCATCCCGGCGACGGCGGACAGGTCGACGGCCCCGCGGGTGCCCGCAGGGGGAGTGGTCTCGCTCATGGTCCCGATTCTGTCAAAGGAGGGTGGTGCGCGGGTCAGCGGCCCGTGCCGGAGACGAGCAGCTCGCTCGCCCCGATGACCTCGGCCTTGCCCGCTGGGGGGACGACCATGACGAAGGGCTCGAGGCTGTTGAGGGTGAGCGACTTCGTCACCTTCTTCTTCCCGGTGAGCTTCGCGTACTCCGCGGGGAGGACGAGCTCCTTCGCCGTCGGCTTGACCGCCAGCGTGTCCGTGCGCTTGAGGTGGCCGAAGACGACGGCTCCCCCGTCGGCGAGGCGGAAGGTCACCGCGTCGTCGAGGCGCGGCTCGTGGGTCTGGGTCAGCGTGCCGAGCTTGCCGAGCGCCTTGGTCTGGGCGGCCGCCGTCGCCTTGAGCCCGGTCGCGAAGGGGTCCTCGACCGAGACGAGCTCGCTGGCCTTGGGCTTGGGGTGGGCGATGGCCGCGGCGTACGCCCCGACGGCGTCCTCCGGCGACACGGGCAGGCCCTCGCCGTCGGAGACCTCGATCATCGGGGAGCCCGCGTTCTCGGCGGCGACGGCCGGCAGCTCGGCCCCGCCGAACATCGGCACGCTCGCGGCAACCCGGAACGGCTCGTCCGGCTCCTCGGACAGCAGCACGTGCAGGTGCTGGGTGCTCGTGTCCTCGTCGAGGGTCGAGGCGAGGATGGCCCGCGGCCACTCGCGGCCCTGCGACTGCGCGACGACGGTGGGCGTCGGGGCGGCGGCCAGCTCCGTCGCATCGGACCCGGCTGCTCGACCGGCCACGGCCGTGGCGAGGGTGAGGGCATCGCCCGAGAGCACCTCGGCCCGGGCCTCCTTCGACGCCTTCGGGTCGGCGTCGAGCGCGTCGCGCTCGGCGAGCAGCCGGGCGGCGACGGCGGCGGCGCCATCGGTGTCGAGCGGCGCCGAGACCGACTGCTCGGCGGGTGCGGGGTGGAGCCCGACGAGGGCGTCCTGGGCGCCGCAGCCGGTGAGCACGAGGGCGCTCGCGAGGATGCCGGTCGCGGCGAGGCGGGTCAGGGCACGGCGGGGCAGGGGGTGGGCGGGGGGCTGGGGGGACGGGGTCATCGGGTGACCTCCTCGGGGTCTCGGTGGCCGGTGGCCGGCTCGGGGGCCAGCGGCTCGTCGGGGACGTCGGCCCGCTCCCCGCGTGGCCAGAGCAGGGCGCCGCCGGCGAGCAGGAGGAAGACCCCGACGAGCACCGCGATGACGGCCTCGACGAACCAGGTCTTGTCGACGACGGTCATGGTCAGGGTGCGCAGCTCGCCACCCTCGGTGGCGACGACGAGGGTCTCGGGCGCCTCGTCCTGCTCGACGGTGAGCGTCACCGCCGCGGGGGCGTCGTCCTGCTGGCGCCACAGGTCGGCCGCCCCGAGCTCGGGGGCCTCGCCGGAGCCGGTCGTGCGGGTGAGCAGGGCCCAGTCGCGCACCGACACGCCGGTCACGTCGACGTGCCGGGAGTCCCCGACGACCGCCGCCGCGTCCGAGGGGTTGGCGAGCGCCATCCACACGGTGGCGCCCTCCGCCGCGGTGGCCGTGACGACGACGTCCTCGTCGACCCGGTTGAGGACGTCGGGGCGGATGAGCACCGGGTCGGTCGTCCCGGGCCGGGCGGTGAACTCGGCGGTCCCCGAGGCTCCCAGCTGGGCCGCGAACCAGGCGCCGACCACGGTGAGCACGAGGCCGGCGAGGGCCAGGAGCGCACCGGCGACGCGCGTGACGATCGTGGTCATGGGGGGCTGTCCTTCGGGGGTGCGGGGGCGTCCCGGACGCTCGTCCGGGGTCAGGGCTGCCTTCAACCATGACAAACGGCCCGGCGTCCGGACAAATCCCCGGCCCGTCCGGCGTGACCCACGCCACGTCGCCCGCGGACCGCGCCGTGCCCTCAGGCGTCGAAGTCGCGGGCGCCGACGCGCACCGTACGCAGCAGCTCGAAGAGGGCGCGGTGCGCGTCGTCGTCGAGCATCCCGAGCCCGAAGTCGACGGCCTCGAGGTCGGCGGTGACCGCCTCCATCGCCTCGCGCCCGGCATCCGTGATGACCGCGAACGCCCCCCGCCGGTCGGTGGGGTTGGGCACCCGCTCGACGAACCCCTGGGCCACGAGCCGCTGGACGATGTTCGTCGCGCTCGTCGGGTGCACCATGAGCCGCTCGCCGATCCGCGACATGGACAGCCGCCCGGAGCGGCTGAAGGCGAGCAGGACGAGGGCCTCGTAGCGCGCGAAGGTCAGCCCGTGCCGCCCGGCGATGGCGTCGAACCGGGCGAGCAGCAGCTGCTGGACGCGCATGATCGAGGTCGCCGTGGCCATCGACAGCGACCGCGAGTCCGCGCCCCAGCGGGCGCGCCACAGCTCGCTCGCCCGGGCGATGGGGTCGAAGGGCAGGCGCACCGGCTCGCTCACACCGAGCACGGTAGCCGAGCGAGGTCGTGGGCCCGCGGGATTGCGCAAGCGCTCTCGCAGTCCCTAGCGTTCATCCCATGAGCGGCTCGAGCCCGGTGACCTGGTCGACCTACGACGCGGTCCTCTTCGACCTCGACGGCGTCCTCACGCCGACCGCCGAGGTCCACATGCGCGCCTGGGCGGAGATGTTCGGCGCCTTCCTCGCGACCTGGGACGATCCCGACGCCGACACCTCTTCGTACACCGACGACGACTACTTCGCGCACGTCGACGGCAAGCCCCGCTACGACGGCGTGCGCGACCTCCTCACGGCCCGCGGCATCCGGCTGCCCGAGGGCGACCCCGGCGACCCGCCCGAGCAGGACACCGTGTGCGGGCTCGGCAACCGCAAGAACGACGCCTTCAACGCCGTCCTGGCCCGCGACGGGGTGCGCCCCTACCCCGGCTCGGTCGCGCTCCTGGACCACCTGCACGACGTCGGGATGCCGCTCGCGGTCGTGTCGTCGTCGGCGAACGCTCCGGCGGTGCTCGAGGCCGCCGGCCTCGCCGACCGCTTCGTCAGCGTCGTCGACGGGCGGGTCGCCACCGACCTCGGCCTGCCCGGCAAGCCCGCGCCCGACACCTTCGTCCACGCGGCGCGGGCCTGCGGCGCCACCCCCGAGCGGTCGGTCGTCGTCGAGGATGCCGTGTCCGGCGTGCGCGCCGGGGCGGCCGGCGGGTTCGCGCTCGTCATCGGGGTCGACCGGGGGGCCGGGGTCGACACGCTCTCCCGGGCCGGCGCCCACCTCGTCGTCGACGACCTCGAGGAGCTCACGTGACCCGGGAGCGCAGTGCGGCCGACCCGCTCGACCGCAGCCGGTTCCCGGTCGACCCGTGGCGGCTCGTCGAGTGCGACTTCGACCGTGCCGACCTCGGTGTCACCGAGACCCTGTTCACCGTCGCGAACGGCTACATCGGGATGCGCGGCAATCCCGAGGAGGGCCGCCACGCGTTCGAGCACGGAACGTACGTCAACGGCCTCCACGAGACCTGGCCGATCCGGCACGCCGAGGCGGCCTACGGGTTCGCCCGCACCGGGCAGACGACCGTCAACGCCCCCGACGCCAAGCTCATGAAGCTGTACGTCGACGACGAGCCGCTCGTCATCGGCACCGCCGACCTCGAGGGCTACGAGCGCAGCCTGGACTTCCGCGACGGGGTCCTGCGGCGCTCGGTCGTGTGGCGCACCCCGTCGGGCAAGCGGGTGCGGATCGACTCGACGCGGATGGTCTCGATGACCCAGCGCCACCTCGTCGTGCTCACCCTCGAGGTGACGATGCTCTCCGGCGACGCGCCCCTCGTCGTGTCGTCGCAGCTGCTCAACCGCCAGGACGGCGAGGACGAGTACCACCTGCAGGCGCAGGCCGGCGGCGTGCACGCCGACCCGCGCAAGGCCGGGGCGTTCGAGGGCCGGGTGCTCCTGCCGCGCATCCAGATGGCCAAGGACGACCGGATGATGCTCGGCTACCAGTGCGCCAACTCGCGGATGACCGTCGTCGTCGCGGCCGACCACGTGCTGCGCACCCCCGACCCCTACGAGCTCGTCATGGGCGACGAGCCCGACCTGACGAAGATGGTCTTCCGCGTCGACGCCCGCGAGGGGCACACGTTGCGGATCGAGAAGACGGTCGCCTACCACACCTCGCGCGGCCTGCCGGTCCGCGAGCTGTCCGACCGGTGCCGCCGCACGCTCGACCGGGCCGCCCGCTACGACCTCGACCACTGGCTCGCCGAGCAGCGCGCCTGGTACGACGCGTTCTGGGCCGCGAGCGACGTCGAGGTCGAGACCGACGACCCGGCCCGCGACGCCATCCAGCAGGCCATCCGCTTCAACCTGTTCACCCTCGCCCAGGCGAGCGGGCGGGCCGACGGGCACGGCGTCGCCGCGAAGGGGGTGACCGGCTCGGGGTACGAGGGCCACTACTTCTGGGACACCGAGGTCTACGTCGCGCCGTTCCTCACGTACACGCGGCCCACGCTCGCCCGCAACCTCATGCACTTCCGCAGCCGGATGCTGCCCGCCGCCCGCGACCGCGCCCGCGAGCTGAGCCAGCGTGGGGCTTTGTTCCCCTGGCGCACGATCAACGGCGAGGAGGCCTCGGCCTACTACGCCGCCGGCACGGCCCAGGTGCACATCGACGCCGACGTCGTCCACGCGCTCGTCCAGTACGTCAACGCCACCGGGGACGTCGGGTTCCTCGTGCGCGACGGCCTCGCCATCCTCGTCGAGACAGCGCGCCTGTACGCCGACCTCGGCTTCTGGCGCAGCAACGGCGAGCGGTCGTTCCACATCCACGGGGTCACCGGTCCGGACGAGTACACGACGGTCGTCAACAACAACCTCTTCACGAACGTCATGGCCCGCTACAACCTCGAGCAGGCGGTGCACTGGGTGGAGTGGACCCGCCGCCAGGAGCCGCAGGAGTTCGCCCGGATGGCGGAGCGGCTGCGCCTCACCGACGCCGAGGTGCGCGAGTGGGCGGCCTGCGCGGAGGGGATGCACATCCCCTACGACGACGGCCTCGAGATCCACCCGCAGGACGACTTCTTCCTCGACCGGGAGGTGTGGGACCTCAGCCGAACCCCGGAGGAGCTGCGCCCCCTCCTCCTGCACTACCACCCGCTCGTCATCTACCGCTTCCAGGTGCTCAAGCAGGCCGACGTCGTGCTCGCGCTCTTCCTCCAGGGCAACCGCTTCACGGCCGCGGAGAAGCGCCGGGACTTCGAGTACTACGACCCGATCACGACGGGCGACTCCACCCTGTCCGCTGTCGTGCAGTCCGTCGTCGCGGCCGAGGTCGGCTACCACGAGGTGGCGTACGGCTACTTCCTCGACGCCCTGTACGTCGACCTCGCCAACCACCACGACAACACGGTCGACGGCCTGCACATCGCCTCCACCGGCGGGGTGTGGTCGGCGCTCGTCAACGGGTTCGGCGGCATGCGCGACCACGACGGGCGGCTGTCCTTCGACCCGCGCCTGCCCGACGGCTGGACCTCCCTCACCTTCCGGATCACGTGGCGCGACACCCGGTTCCGGGTGACCCTCACAGCCGCCTCGCTCGAGCTGCAGGTCGAGACCGGCGAGCTCCCCGTGCCGGTCGACGTCCGCGGCACGACGCACACCCTCGACGAGCGCGTCCCGGTCGTCATCGCCCTCGACGGCCACGGGCCCCGCATCCCGGGCACGCTCGGGAACCGGCCCCGCACCGGTGGCACGCGGGCGGACGGCAGCCGCATCACCGCGGGCGTCCCCTCGGCGATCCCGCTCGAGGGCGAGGAGCTGCCCGACCCGGGTGAGGTCGAGCCCTCGCTCGCCGAGCCGACGGCGGTCGGGCCGGGCTGACCGCCCTGCGTCGGGCCGGGCCGACCGCCCGGCGGCGACGGCGGACGGCGCTCAGCCCGGGACGGCGGGTGGCGCTCAGCCCGGGACGGCGACGCCGTCGTCGAGGTGCAGGACGCGGTCGGCCGCGGCGGCCGCCTCGGGGTCGTGGGTCGCCATGACGACCGCGGCTCCGCCGTCGGCGCGGGCCCGGAGCAGGCGCAGGACGACCTCACGGTTCGTGTGGTCGAGCTCGGACGTCGGCTCGTCGGCGAGCAGCACCGGACCGGCGAGCGCCAGACCGCGCGCCACGGCGACCCGCTGCTGCTGGCCGCCCGACAGCTCCTCGACGAGGTGGTCGTGGACCTCGCCGAGCCCGACGGCGTCGAGGGCGGCGGTGGCGCGCGCCGGGGCGGCCCCGGCATCCACGCCGCGGGCGAGCAGCGGCACGAGGACGTTCTCGCGAGCCGTGAGCACGGCGGCGAGCCCGTTGCCCTGCGGGACGAGCGACACCCCGGCCCCGACCGCGGCCGCGAGCCCGGTGACGCGGACGCCACCGACGACGACCTCGCCCTCCGCGGGCCTGACGAGGCCGGCGAGCACACCGAGCAGGGTCGTCTTGCCGGCGCCGGAGTGGCCCGTCACCGCGACGAGCTCCCCGGGCCACACGACGAGGTCGACACCGTCGAGTGCGGTCGTCGCCCCGAAGCGCACGACGACCCCCGTACACCGCACGACCGGCTCACCCATCGCCGTCACCCTCCTCGAGCACGAGCACCCACCGGTCGCCGTCCTCGTGCAGCCGCAGCAACGAGCCCGGTGGCAGGGCCGCGAGCGCGTGCGGTGGCAGCGGGACGGACCCGTCGGCGGAGACGACGGCGAACTCCTCGCCGGCCCTGCCCTCCGCCCCGACCCGCCCGTCGCGGATCGTGATGGTGCGCGGCATGGCGGCGGCGACGTCGGGGTCGTGGGTGACGACGACGACCGTCGTCCCCCACCGGGCGTTGACCTGGGCGAGGGCGTCGAGGACGACGTCGCGGGCCCCGTGGTCGAGCTGGCTCGTCGGCTCGTCGCCGAGGAGCAGGCCGGGGCGGCAGGACACCGCCACGGCGACCGCGAGCAGCTGCAGCCGCCCGGGGGTGAGCCCGGCGAGCGGGGCGTCGGCGGCCTCGGGCGGGAAGCCGACGAGGTCGAGCACCGTGTCGGCGTCCGGCACCTCGCGCCCGCGACGCCGGGCCGCCCGCTGCGCGAACTCGACGTTGCCCCGGGCCGACAGGTAGGGCAGCAGGTTGCGGGCGGCGCCCTGCAGCACCATGCCGACCTCGGCGCCCCGGACCGCGTCGAGCTCGGCCTCGGTGAGCCGGCTCATCTCGTGCTCGCCGACGAGGATGCGACCGGCGCTCGGTCGCATGAGGCCCCCGAAGAGCGCGAGGAGCGTCGACTTGCCCGCACCCGACGGACCGAGGAGGGCGACTCGCTCGCCAGGGGCGACGACGAGGTCGATGCCGGACAGGGCGGCGACGTCGTGCCCCTCGGCGCGGTAGATGTGCACGAGACCGCGGGTCACGACCCGGACCCCGCCGCTCACAGCGACTCCCGCAGGCGCTCGGGAACGGCCCGGGCGACGACGCCGCGCGCCGCGAACAGGGCCGCCCCGCCGACGACGACGAGCGCCCCGAGGGCGGTCGCCGCGATGGCCGGCCATGCGGGGGCGAGGTCGGGAACCGGCACGGCGGCGGGCCGGTCGAAGAGCGGCACGAGCGGCATCGCGAGCACCGCTCCCGCCACCCCGCACGCCGTGCCGAGCACGACCCCGGCGAGCACGGTGAGCAGCTGCTCGCGCCGCACGCTCGCGCGCAGCACCTCGACCGGGGTCCCCGCGACGAGGAGCCCGGCGAGGTCCCGGGCGACGCCCCGCCACGACGTCACCGCGACGAGGCCGACGACGAGGCCGGCGACGACGAGGGCGAGGACCCCGGTGAAGACGCCGAGGAGCAGGCCCCAGCCGGTCGCCGAGCGGTCGTAGGCCTCCTGCGCCCGGGTCGCCGTCGTCGTCGACGTCACGGGGATGCCGCGTGCGGCCAGCTCTCGGTGGACGGCCGCGACGACGTCCGGGTCGGCGGTCCCGAGCCAGACCTGCGCCGACGACCCGGGCGGGGCCCCGCCACCGACCCGAAGCTGGGCGTCGAGGTCGGACAGCGCCCCGCGACCGGTCACCGCGGGGAGCGCGTCGACCCGGGCGACGGCGCGCGAGGGCACCGGCCGGCCGCCGAGCCCGACGAGGGTGAAGTCGTCGCCCGTCGCGTCGGCCGGAGGTCGACCGGCGAGGAGGACGGGCGCCGGGCTCGGCACGTCGGCCCGCGGCGAGAACACCCGCCGGCCGGTGTTGTCGATGTCGACGACGAGCTCGGACCCGGACCCGGAGACCTCCTGGGTCCCCTCCCCCGGGCCCGCCTCGGCGGGAAGCCAGTGGTCGGCGCCCCCGAGGTCGAGCGGCCGGCCGTCGAGCGCGAGCCCGGAGAGCACGACGCGACCCGCGACCCGTTCGGCCCACGGGTCGGTGCCCCTGACCCACAGCCCGGCGAGCCGGCATCCGTCCGGGCAGAGCACGGGGGCACGCACCCGCGCCGTCCCGGTCTCGGTCTGCTCGATGCTCGCGAGGTCGCGGTCGAGCACCGTCCCGTCGGGCGTCGTGACGGTGATCCCGACCTCGACCGGCGTGGGCTCGACCGACAGGTCGCCACCCGGGATGCCGGTCGGCGACCTCGGTGCCCGACCGACCGGCTCCGTCCCGTCACGGAACTGCGTCAGCTCCCACGTGAGCGTCCCGGTCAGCTCGCCGTCGTCGAGCCGGACGCTCGGCACGACCGCCGGAGTCAGCGCGTCCAGGCCGGCCGTGGGGGCGGCGTACGCGACCCCGGCCAGCTCGGCCGGGCGGGCGAGCAGGCTCGGCACGGCCGAGGGGTCACGCGGGCGGATGACGACGACCGGCGTCGCGGCCTCGCGGTGGGCGTCCGGGAGCGCGTCGACGGCGGCGGCGAGCGCGGCCGGCGACGGCGCGTCGGTCTCGAGCACGGCGGGCGCGCCGGTCTCGAGCTCGGCCCGGGCGCTCCGGTTCTCGGCCCCGACGACGACGGCGTTCGCGGCGAAGGTGGCGAGCGCCGTGGCCGTCGTGACGACGACGAGCACGTGCCGCAGCGACGGCCGGCGGGCGAGGGAGAGCGCAGCGAGCCCGGCCGCCAGGCGCCCCCGGGACAGCGACCGCCGCCCCGAGCGGGCCGCGAGGCGCCGCACGACCGCCGCCCCGAGCAGGCCCACCGCGAGCGCGAGCAGCACCGGGGTGAGCAGGGCGGTCGGGCCCTCGACGTCGCCGGTGAGGAGGCCGACGACGCCGAGCACGGCGAGGACGACGACGACGACGTCGAGCACGCCGAGGCCCCCGCCCGTCGCCGGGGGCACCCGACGCAGGAGGGCGGCGACCGGTTCGCGCAGCACCGGGCGGGCCGCGAGGTGCACGGCGAGCAGCGAACCCACGACCGCGACCGCGACGGCGGCGAGCACCGGCCACCGCAGCTCGAGGGGCACCCCGGCCGGCAGCACCGTGCGCCGCAGCAGCTCGGCGACGAGCAGCGCGAGGGCGACCCCGACCGGCACGCCGAGCAGCACGGTGAGGGCGAGCTCGGCGAGCACGATCCGGCTGCCCCCCTCGCGGCTGCGACCGCGCAGGCGCGCGAGCGCGATCTCGGGGCGGCGCTGCTCGACGGCCGCGTGGGCCACGAGCGCCAGCACGGTCACGGCGAGGAGGGCGAGCTGCGCGAGGAGGAGGGGGACGAGGGTGCGCACGACCTCGCGGCCGGAGGCGATCGACGAGACGAGGTCGGGCAGCGGCGTCGTGACGGTGACACCCTCCCGGACCCGGTCGAGGCCCTCGAGGGACTCGCTGATGCGCGGGACGGTCGTGAGCGTGACGCGGGACCGGTCGAGGGGGTACTCCACCGACACGGTGGCCTCGGCCCACCCGGTGGCGAAGGTGTCCTCGTCGACGAGGAAGTCGTCGACGGCCGGGACGATGGAGTCGCCCTGCGCGAGGGGGAACCCGGACTTGCCGTCGACCCGGGTGCGCAGCCAGTACCCCGGGTCGTCGAGCGTCTCGTAGACCCCGACGACGGTGAGCGGCACCGGGGGCGCCGGCGCGTCGGGCCCGGCCGCGGTGCCGCCGGCCGACGGGTCGTCGACGTCGAAGCGGCGCCCTTCCCTCCACCCCCAGGCCTGTGAGTCCGCACCGGACACGAGCACCTCGCCGGCGGCCTGCGGGCAGCGGCCACTCGTCAGCTCGACGTGCTCGCACACCGCGTCGCGGGCGACGAGCCGCAGCGGAGAGGTCTGCAGCCCGTCGCGCGGCTGCACGCGGGTGTCGGCCGTCGTCATCCCCACCGGCTCCCCGAACCACGGCCGCGCCGCGGCGGGCAGGACGGACGCCAGCTCACCGGAGGTGGTCGTCGGCTCCTCGCTCGTGCGCGAGGCCCGGACGAGCACCGTCGTGTCGGCGGCGTCCCGCTCGACGAGGCGGGCCTGGAGGAGCCCCTGCTCGAGGACCCGGACGAAGAGCGGGGCGAAGACGGCACACGTCGTGACGAGGGCGGCGACGAGGACGAGCGCGACCGACTGGCTGCGGCGGTAGCGCACCGCCGCCCACGTCGGCGCGAGGTCGGCGGTCGAGGGCACCCGGACATCGTGCCCGACGGCCCCGCCGGTCACGGCTCAGGTGAGCGACTCGACGAGCCGGTCGGCGGCGGCGTACGGGTCGGTGCGCCCTGCGACGACGTCCGCGGCGAGCGCCTCGAGGCGGGCGTCACCACCCACCCCGCCGACCCGCGCCCGCAGGGTGGCGAGGGCGAGGCCCTCCACCTCGTGGGCGGCCCGGTGCACCCTCCGGGCCCGCAGCCCGTCGGGTCCCAGCCAGCGGCGGTGCTCCTCGACGGCCGACACGACATCGTCGACGCCGTCCCCGCCGGTCGCGACCGTCCGCACCACCCGCGGCCGCCAGGCACCGGGCTCGGAGCGGTCGCCGAGCTGCACCGCATGGCGCAGGTCGCGCACCGTGCGGTCGGCGCCGTCGCGGTCGGCCTTGTTGACGACGAGGACGTCGGCCACCTCGAGGATGCCGGCCTTCGCGGCCTGGATGCCGTCCCCCATCCCGGGTGCGAGGAGGACGAGCGTCGTGTCGGCGGTCGCCGCGACCTCGACCTCGGACTGCCCGACCCCGACGGTCTCGACGAGCACGACGTCGCATCCGGCGGCGTCCAGCACCCGCAGCGCCTGCGGGGCGGCCCACGACAGACCGCCGAGGTGGCCCCTCGACGCCATGGAGCGGATGAACACGTCCGGGTCGGCGGCGTGCTCGGACATCCGGATCCGGTCGCCGAGCAGCGCCCCGCCGGAGAACGGCGACGACGGGTCGACGGCGAGCACCCCGACCCGACGGCCCTGCCGCCGGTACTCGGCGACGAGGGCGTTCGTCGTCGTCGACTTGCCGACGCCCGGCGCGCCGGTGACGCCGACGACGTGGGCGCGACCGGCATCCGCGGCGAGCGCCGCCATCACCTCGCGCAGGGCGGGGTGGGCGTCCTCGACGAGCGAGATGAGCCGGGCGACCGCACGCGGACGCCCCTCCCTCGCCTGGGCGACAAGGGAGGGGACGTCGACGGTGCGCGGCCCGATCGGGTGAGCCCGGATCAGCCCTGGGCCGGGACCTTGACGACGAGCGCGTCGCCCTGCCCGCCGCCGCCGCACAGGGCCGCGGCGCCGACGCCGCCGCCGCGCCGCTTGAGCTCGTGGGCGAGGTGCAGGGTGATGCGGGCCCCGGACATCCCGATGGGGTGGCCCAGCGCGATGGCCCCGCCGTTGACGTTGACCTTGTCGTGCTCGATGCCGAGCTCCTTGGCGGAGGCGAGGCCGACGGCCGCAAAGGCCTCGTTGATCTCGACGAGGTCGAGGTCGGCGGGGGTGATGCCCTCGCGCTCGCAGGCCTTGGCGATGGCTCGCGCCGGCTGGCTCTGCAGCGTGGAGTCGGGGCCGGCGACGACGCCGTGGGCGCCGATCTCGGCCAGCCAGTCGAGGCCGAGCTCCTCCGCACGCGACTTCTTCATGACGACGACCGCACAGGCACCGTCGGAGATCTGCGAGGCGGAGCCGGCGGTGATCGTGCCGTCCTTGGCGAAGGCCGGGCGCAGGCGGCCCAGCGAGTCGGCCGTCGTGTCGGCGCGGATGCCCTCGTCGGTGCGGAACTCGATCGGGTCGCCCTTGCGCTGGGGGATCGTCACGGTGACGACCTCGTCGTCGAAGAGGCCGTCCTTCGAGGCGCGGGCGGCGAGCTGGTGGCTGCGGGCCGAGAACTCGTCCTGCTCCTCACGGGTGAAGGCGATGTCCCCGGTGTTGGCCGCCTCGGTGAGCAGGCCCATCGCCTGGTCGGTGAAGGCGTCCCACAGGCCGTCCTGCGCCATGTGGTCGTGCATCGTGACGTCGCCGTACTTGAACCCGTCGCGGCTCTTCTCGAGCAGGTGCGGCGCGTTGGTCATCGACTCCTGGCCGCCGGCGACGACGACGTCGAACTCGCCGGCGCGGATCAGCTGGTCGGCGAGGGCGATGGCGTCGATGCCGGACAGGCACACCTTGTTGACCGTGAGGGCCGGGACGGTCATCGGGATGCCGGCCTTCGCGGCGGCCTGGCGAGCGGGGATCTGGCCCTCGCCGGCCGTGAGGACCTGGCCCATGATGACGTAGTCGACGTCCTCGGGGGCCACGCCGGCCTTCTCGAGGGCGCCCTTGATGGCGAAGCCACCGAGGTCGGAGCCGCTGAAGCCCTTGAGGGAGCCGCTCATCCGCCCCATCGGGGTGCGGGCGCCGGCGACGATGACGGTCGGGTCGGTGGACATGCGGAAGCCTCCGGTGTCGGGGTCGTGAGGATCGTCCTCGACTCTAGCGAGGGCGGGGGCCGCTGCCACCCCCGCACGGCGGTGACCCTCACCACCCGGGGCGCTGGCCGTCGTCGGTGTGATCAACGGCTCCTTCCTCACCCGGATGGTGCTCCCTAGGCTGGGCGCATGACTGCCCTGCCCACCGACCTGTTCACCGCGATCGACCACGTCGGCGTCGCCGTGCCCGACCTCGACGCGGCCATCGCCTTCTACGAGGGCACGTACGGGATGCGGATGCTCCACGAGGAGACGAACGAGGAGCAGGGCGTGCGCGAGGCGATGATGGCCGTCGGTGACTCCGGTTCGTGCATCCAGCTGCTCGCACCGCTGTCGCCCGAGTCGACGATCGCGAAGTTCCTCGACCGCAGCGGCCCCGGCATCCAGCAGCTCGCCTACCGGGTCGCCGACCTCGACGCCGTGAGCGCGACGCTGCGTGAGCGAGGGATGCGCCTGCTCTACGACGCGCCCCGGCGCGGCACGAGCGACTCACGGGTCAACTTCATCCACCCCAAGGACGCCGGGGGCATCCTCGTCGAGCTCGTCGAGCCGGCGACCACCGCCGCCCACTGAGGCCCACTGCGGCTCAGGCGGCCCCCGGGGAGAGGTCTCACCATCGCCCTCGGCACTGCTGCACCCCAGCGCGGCACTGCCGACTCACCACGGGACGAACCCCCCAGCCGCCACCGGCGACCACTCAGGCCCACTGCCGCCCAGTGCGGCTCAGGCGCCCCCCGGCCAAGTGCCTCGCCGTCGCCCTCGGCACTGCTGCACCCCAGCGCAGCACTGCCGAGTCACCGCGGACCGGACACCCCGGCGCCGCCGGGGCTCACTCAGGCCCACCCCGCTCAGTCGGCCCCGCGGCGACGAGCAGGGGTGCGAGCACGACGGCGACGAACGCCGGGATGACGAGCCCCGAGTCGTTGACGGCGAAACCCACGAGGGCGAGCACGGCCGCGCCTCGGAGCACGACCGCCCCGTGGGGCACCGGGCGCCACCCGGTGCGCCACGCCACGAGGACGAGCACGACCGTGGTGAGCGCGATGGCCAGCAACGGTGGCGACCCGAGGTTCGCGACGTTCTGGGCGAGCTTGCGCCCGAGCACCGCCCCCACCTCCCCCGACGCGACGGTCTCGACGAACTCGCCGAGGTGGCTGCGCGCGTCGGCCGGGCGCCGCCAGTCCAGCCACGCGACGAGCGTGACGAGCAACGCCGCCCCGGCGACGGCCGAGAGCACCCGGCGGGGCGTGAGCCGCACCCCCAGCGCCGCCGCGACGACGACGAGGCCACCGAGCAGCAGCCCCGGAGGGCCCCCGAAGTCGGCGCCGAACCTCGGCAGGGCCTCGATCGCGAGGAAGGTGGCGAGCACACCCAGCCCGAGCGCCGCCGACGCCGACCGCGAGCGTGACCGCGACGCCGCGGCGCAGGTCCACCCGACGACGACGAGCACCGCGAGGCCGTAGAGGGCGAAGCTCGTGTTGCCGAGCCCGTAGAACCGCCCGCCGACGACGGGGTTCTGGCCGAACACCGACCCGAGCTGCAGGCGCGACCCGAGAAGCACGTCGCCGGCGAGCACGAGGAGCGTCACGACGGCAACGAGCCGCAGCGCCCCGAGCGGACGGTGGCGCTCCGCCCACATCGCAGCGGTGCTGAGGGCGACGACCACCGCCACGAGGACGACGACGAGGCCGGCCTCGGGAGCCGGACTCCGCCACCACGGGACGAGGTTGGCGACGAAGGTGCCGACGGGCACCGCCGCCACCGCGACCCCCGCGGCGAGCACCGGGCCGGGCAGCGCGGTCCCGGCACCGCGGCGCCACCACAGCCCCGCGACGACCCCGGCCCACAGGACGTACGCCGCAGCGAGCCAGCCGGTGACCTGCGGGCTCACCGACCGCAGGGTGGCAGCGCGCGTCTCGAAGCCGACGCGCTCGGCGACCCGCTGGGCGACGCGCTCGGCGGCGCGCCCACCGGCGGGATCGACGGTGAGCACCCGCCCCGTCACCCCCTCGGTGCCGGCGCCGACCCGGGCGAGGGCGGTGGCCGTGAGGTCCTGCAGCTGGGCGACGCCGGGCTGTCGCGTCGACGCCGAGCCGAGCAGGCCGGCGCCGAACGACGGACCGCCGGCGAGCACCGCGCGGGGACGCACGGGCGAGTCCCCGTCACCCACCCCGGCCACGACGACGTCGGCTCCCGGGGCGGTCGAGAGCACCCGGTCGACGATGCCGTCGAGGCGCGCCACGGCGGCCCGCCGCAGCGGCCCGTCCTCGGCCGGGAGCACGCCGGCGTCGACGAGCACGACGGGGCAGGAGAAGGTGGGCGGCACGGCATCCGCGTGGTGCTGCGTCACCGTGCCGCCCCGGTCGGCGCCGGCGATCGCGGCGCCGGGGCCGACGGTCTCGATGCACCCCCCGGATGCCGTCACGGCCGCGCCGAGGGTCCCCGGCCGTGCGTCGTAGGAGTCGGTCGTTGCCGCGGCGAGGTACTCCCCCCACCGCGGCACGGCGCCGGCGCCCACGGGTGCGGGCTCGCGGCACGGCCCGGGGCGGTCGGCCGCGCGGCGCCCCGCCGACAGGGTGAGCCAGCCGTCGACCGCGCACGCCCGGCTGCGCACGGCGCGGACGGTGAGCGAGCCGACGGCACCCTCGCCCGCCAGACGCCCGAGGGCGGGAAGGTCGTCACGGTCGAGGTCGGACCAGGCGAGCCCGGGGGCGCCGACGACGACGAGCGGCGACTCGTCGGCCGCGGTCGAGGCGGCGGCCGACGCCGCGACCGCGCCGGGCACCGGGGCTGCGACGGCCCCGGCGAGCGCGAGCGCCAGGGCGAGCACGAGCAGGGCGAGGACGTGGGCGCGGCCGCGAGCCCTCACCCGCGCGTCAGCTCGTGCTGGGCGATGACGACGAGGGAGGCCGTCCACGCGAGCGGTGCGACCGCGGCCGGCCGGCCGTCGTGCAGCACCTTCTCCGGGAACGACCCGGCCTCGGTGCGGTGCTCTCCGAGCCAACCCAGGAGCGCTTGCGCCCGCGACCGGTGCCCGGTCGCCGCCCACGCCGCGGCGAACAGTGCCGTCTCCGGGGTCCAGCTCACGCCGTCGTTCTTCCACGACGCCCCGGGGGCGAGGCCTCCGGCCGGGCGCAGCATCGAGGTCTGGGCGCGGTCGATCGCGCTGAGCACCTCGACGTCGGGCTCGGTCGGCCCGATCGGAGCCACGAGGAAGGTGACGGCCGCGTCCGCCGCCGAGCCCCCGAGCAGGCGGGGGTAGCCGTGCCGCCCGAAGTGGTGGCGGACCTGCCGGGCGAGGACGTCGGAGGCGGCCCGGGTGCGGTCGGCCAGGGCCATCTCCCCGACGAACGGCAGCGCCTGCGCGGCACTGCGCAGCCCGGCGAGCACCGCGGCGGCGGTCCCGAGGGTGAGGGTGCGCTCGACGAGCTCCCAGTAGTCCGAGGACGCGGGGGGCAGGGCGGTCTGGGCGTCGAGCGAGGCGAGCAGCCGCCGGCTCGAGCGCACGAGCAGGCGACGCACCGGGGCGAGCAGCTCGACCGCACGGTCGGGGGCGTGGGTGGCGAGCTGGCTCGCGGCCCACAGGGCCCACCCGGAGCCGTCGAGCTGGGCCACCCGGTCGTCCGGCGGGCGGCGGCTCGTGATGTCGTAGCGCGCCTCGAACCAGCCGTCGGGTCGCTGGACCCCCTGGAGGAACGCGAGCTGGCGGGCCGCGTGCTCGGGGTGGCCGGCCCGGGCGAGCGCGGAGGCGACGAACGACACGTCGCGCGGCCAGGCGTAGCGCCAGCGGTCGCTCCACCCCGCCACGGAGACCGGCAGCCCCACCGACAGCGCCCGCAGGTCGAGCAGTGCCGAGCGGAGCAGCCCGTCCGGTGCGTCGAGCCCCCGGCGCACCCACGGGGCGCACGTGCCGAGCCACTCCTGCTCGTCCTCGAGGAGCCGGCCCGTCTGCGGCCGGCCGGCGACGACCCGCGTGCCCGGCACGACGACGTCGAGCTGCCCGACCGGCACGAGCAGCCGGCTGCCCCCGCCGGCGAGCACGACGGTCTCGCTGTACAGCGGCACCTCGGCACGCATGATGCGCTGGGTGATGCTCCAGTGAGCCGTCGCGCCGTACGCGAGCACCCCCGCCCCGCCGAGCACCACCCGACGGCGGGAGAGCGTCATGGGGGCCACCCCGGCACTGTATGCCGCGCCCCCGGGCCGCGTCGCCGGCCCCGGGCCGCGTCGCCGGCCCCCGGGCCGCGTCGCCGGCCCCCGGGCCGCGTCGCCGGCCCCCGTGAGCCGGATCACGGTGTGGGCGCGGTCATACGCCACCGCCCCCGGCTGTGGCGCCCGCTAGGTTCGCCGACAGGTGTCTGCCGACGCGTGCCCGACCCGCGCCGGCCCCTGCACCGACCACCGCACCGCCGCACGCCGAAGGAGCACGACCGCATGGACCAGATCCGCGAGGCCATCCTCTCCGGGGACCGCACCGTCGAGACGTACGCGGGGATCGAGGTCCCCGAGTCCTACCGGGCCGCAACGGTGCACAAGGACGAGGTCGAGATGTTCGCCGGCCTCCCGACGCGCGAGAAGGACCCGCGCCGCTCGCTCCACGTCGAGCAGGTGCCGGTCCCCGAGCTCGCCCCGGGCGAGGCCCTCGTCGCCGTCATGGCGAGCGCGATCAACTACAACACGGTGTGGACCTCGATCTTCGAGCCGGTGCCGACCTTCGGCTTCCTCGAGCGCTACGGCCGCACTTCCGAGTACGCGAAGCGCCACGACCTGCCCTACCACGTCGTCGGCTCCGACCTCGCGGGCGTCATCCTGCGCGTCGGCCCCGGGGTGACGAAGTGGACCCCGGGCACCGAGGTCGTCGCCCACTGCCTGTCCGTCGAGCTCGAGGACGCCGCCGGCCACGACGACACGATGATGGACCCGCAGCAGCGGATCTGGGGGTTCGAGACCAACTTCGGCGGGCTCGCCGAGATCGCCGTCGTCAAGGCGAACCAGCTCATGCCCAAGCCCGCCCACCTCACGTGGGAGGAGGCCGCCTCCCCGGGCCTGGTCAACAGCACCGCCTACCGCCAGCTCATCTCGCGCAACGGTGCGCACATGAAGCTCGGCGACCGCGTGCTCATCTGGGGGGCCTCGGGTGGCCTGGGGTCCTACGCGACGCAGATGGCGCTCGCCGGCGGCGCGACCCCGATCTGCGTCGTGTCCTCCCCCGAGAAGGCGGCGATCTGCCGCGCGATGGGCGCCGAGCTCATCATCGACCGCTCCGCGGAGGGGTACGCCTTCTGGAACGAGGACGGCACCGCGCAGAACCCGAAGGAGTGGCAGCGCCTCGGCAAGCGGATCCGCGAGCTCACCGGCGGCCACGACGTCGACATCGTCTTCGAGCACCCGGGCCGCGAGACCTTCGGCGCGAGCGTGTACGTCGCCCGCAAGGGCGGGACGATCGTCACCTGCGCCTCGACCTCGGGCTACATGCACGAGTACGACAACCGCTACCTGTGGATGAACCTCAAGCGCATCGTCAGCTCGCACTTCGCGAACTACCGCGAGGCGTGGGAGGCCAACGAGCTCATCGACCGCGGGCTCATCCACCCGACCCTGAGCAAGACCTACCCCCTCGAGGAGGTCGGCCAGGCGGCGCTCGACGTGCACCGCAACGCCCACCAGGGCAAGGTCGGCGTGCTGACGCTCGCCCCCGAGGCCGGCCTCGGGGTCACCGACACGGCGAAGCGGGCCCGCTTCGTCGGCGCCATCAACCGGTTCCGCGACGCCTGACGCCCGTGGGCGGCGTCCCCGGCCGCACCGCTGCGGCCCGCCACTAGGGTGAGCCCGGGAGGTGCGACGTGGACGTGTCGAGGCTGTGGAGCCCGGTCACCCGGTGGGGCGAGTTCCGGCGTCGCCAGCTGGCGGCGCTCGAGGAGAGCAACCGCATCGCCGCGGCCGTCCACGACGGTGACGGCGACGCCGACGAACCCGGCACGGAGCCGGCGCCCGTCGTCGACGCCCACCGCTCGCCGCCGACGGGCGAGGGCGCCGGCAGCGTCCCGACGACCCCGTACGGCGTCGTGGGGCGCCCGCTCAACCGGCACTCGCCGTTCTACCTCGGCTTCTTCGGAGCGACGGGGGCGCTGCTCGCCATCGGGCTCTGGGACCTCGTGGGGCGGCTGAGCACCACCCTCACCCTGCTCATCGTGTCGATCTTCCTCGCCCTGGCCCTCAGCCCCCTCGTCGACGGCCTCGTCCGCCGCGGGATGCGCCGCGCGGCGGCCGTCTCGGTCGTGTTCGGCGGGCTGCTCGTCGCGTTCGTCCTCATCGGCCTCGTCGTCGTCCCGCCGGTCGTCGTCCAGGGCGCTGAGCTCGCGCAGCAGACTCCGGCGTACGTCGAGGACCTGCTCGGCAGCAGCTGGGTGCGCGAGCTCGACAAGAGCTACGACGTCATCGACAAGGTCCGCGACGAGGTCCAGGCCCGGATGACCGACCAGCAGTTCCTCGAGGGCCTGCTCGGCGGCATCCTCGGCGCCGGTCGTGCGGTGCTCAACGGGGTCTTCCAGGTGTTCACGGTGCTCGTGCTCACCTTGTACTTCCTCTCCTCGCTCCCCCGGGTCAAGCAGGGGGCCTACGCCGTCGTCCCGTCGAGCCGGCGGCCGCGGGTCGTCTCGCTGTCCGAGGAGATCATGCGCCGCACCGGGTCCTACGCGGTCGGGCAGGTCGTCATCGCCACGCTCAACGCGGTGCTGTCGTGGGTCATGATGCTCGTCGTCGGCATCCCGTACGCCGCGGTCCTCGCCGTGACCGTCGGCCTGCTCGGGCTCATCCCGATGATCGGTGCGACCCTCGGGGCCGCCGTCGTGTGCGTCGTCGCCTTCTTCGACGAGCCGAAGAAGGCACTCATCGCCCTCGTCTACTACCTCGTCTACCAGCAGCTCGAGAACTACGTCGTCCAGCCGCGGGTCATGCAGCGCACGGTGTCGGTGCCCGGCCCGGTGACGATCGTCGCGGCGCTCGCCGGGGCCGCGCTCCTCGGGGTGCTCGGTGCCCTGCTCGCCATCCCGGTCGCCGCTGGGCTCCTCCTGCTCTACGAGGAGGTCCTCGTCCCGAGGCAGCGCCGCGCCTGAACGGCATCCGTGCGCGGCCCTGCCCGGGTCACGGACGGGCCGCGTGCCGCGCCGCCCAGCACCGGGTGTGCCAGTGCCGGCGCTCGTCGATGCCACCGACGCCCTGCGCCGGCCACACGACGACGTGCGGCGTGCCGGCGACGATCCCCTGGTGGCAGCCGGGGCACCGGTACTCCCTCGACGACGAGGCGCCGGTGAGCCGGCGCACGTGCCACGGCCGGCCGGCGTGCACCTCCGTGCCCACCTCGCCCGAGCCGGCGAGGGGCCGGGACTCGAGGTCGCGGCGGCGGCGGTTGGCGCGGGGCACGCGCCCCATCGTCGCACCTCGAGGGGCTCAGGCGGTGACCCGCGCGCTCGTCGGGTCGTACATCGGTCGCAGCGAGACCCGGGCCGGGTGCCGGGTGCCGGCGACGTCGACCTCCCAGGTCCCCTCGGCGAGCCACTGGGGCGTCACCGGCCCGTGGCCGCCGACGAACGCCAGGCCGACCGCTCCGCCGAGGGTCCAGCCGTACGACGCCGAGCGCACCTCACCGACGACGACGCCGTCGCGCAGCACCGGCTCGGCATGGAACAGCAGTGGCTCGGGGTCGGTGAGCAGCACCTGGACGAGCCGGTGGTGCGGCGTGCCACGCTCCCTGGCGGCGAGGGTGGCCTCGCGGCCGGTGAACCCACCGGGCTTGTCGAGCGCGACGGCGAAGCCGAGGCCCACACCCCACACGTCGTCGGTGTTGTCGATGTCGTGCCCGAAGTCCCGGTAGCCCTTCTCGAGCCGCAGGCTCGACAGCGCGCGCAGGCCGGCGGGCCGGATGCCGTGCGCCTCCCCCGCTTCGAGCACGGCGTCCCACACCTGCGGGGCCCGGCCGGCCGGGACGTAGAGCTCCCAGCCGAGCTCGCCGAGGTAGGTGATCCGGATGGCGAGCACGTCGACCCCGCCCACCTCGACCCGCCGCACCGCCCGGAACGGGAACGCCCCGGTCGACCAGTCGGTGCCCGGCGCGGCGGCGGCGAGGGTGGCCCGAGAGGCCGGGCCCTGCACGGTGAGCAGCGCGAGGTCGGTCGTCACGTCCTCGACGGTGGCGTCGGCGTCGCCGACCGCTCGCCGCAGCTGCCCGAGCGCCGAGCCGTGGGCGGTGTCCGAGGCGACGACGAGGAAGTCGTCGGGGGCGAGCCGGGTCACGGTGAGGTCGGCACGGATGCCGCCGTGGTCGTCGAGCCACTGGGTGTAGGTGATGACCCCGTCGCGCTCGTCGACCGCACCGGCGCTCAGCCGGTCGAGCACCGCCCCGGCGTCGGGGCCACGTACGGCGAACTTCGCCATGAACGACATGTCCATGAGCCCCACGGCCTCGCGCACCGCACGGTGCTCGGCGGCCCAGTGCTCGAACCACGGCTGGGGGCCCCAGCCCGGCTCGGCACGGGGCGTGCGACCCCGGCCGGCGTACCACGCGGCCGACTCCCAGCCGCTGACGTCCCGCAGCCGGGCACCCTCGGCGACGAGGCGGTCGTGCACCGGCGAGCGGAACTCCCCCCGCGCGGAGGCCAGCTCGACGCCCGGGGTGTGCGCGGCATACACCGTGCCGAGGATCTCGGCGGTGCGCTCGGCCCGGTGGCGCGGGTGCAGCTGCCAGTCGCGGAAGCGCGCGACGTCGAACCCGGTGACGTCGACGTCGGGGCGCCCCTCGGCCACCCAGTGGGCGACGATCCGGCCCAGTCCGCCGGCCGACAGGATGCCGACCGAGTTCAGGCCGGCGCAGACGAAGTAGTTGTGGATGCCGGGCGCCTCGCCGACCGCCGGCGCGAGGTCGGGCGTGAAGGACTCGGGACCGCAGAAGAAGGTGCGGATGCCGACCGTCTCGACGACCGGCACGCGGGAGAGCGCGCGCTCGACGAACGGGCCCATCCGGTCCCAGTCGGGGGTGATCTCGCCGAAGGAGAAGTCGTGGGGGATGCCGTCGACCTTCCACGCCGCGGCGACCGGCTCGAACAGGCCGACCATCATGCCGCCGCCCTCCTCGCGGTAGTAGCCGTGCGCCGCTGGGTCCTCGAACACGGGGGCGTCGGGGCTCATCCCGTCGATCGGCTCGGTGACGAGGTAGTAGTGCTCGGCGGCCTGGTTCGGCACGACGACGCCGTTGCGCCCGGCGAGCTCGCGGGCCCACATCCCCGCGCAGTTGACGACGACCTCGCACTCGACGTCGCCGGCATCCGTGTGCACGCCGACGACCTCCTCGACGAGGCCGCGGGGTCGGGTCAGCACCTGCTCGACCGAGACCCCCTCGACGACCCGCACCCCGAGGGTGCGGGCGCCACGGGCCAGGCTCATCGTGAGGTCGACGGGGTTGACCCGGCCGTCGCCCGGCACGTGGAAGCCGGCGAGCAGGTCGTCGGTGCGCGCGAGCGGGAACATCTCGGCCATCTCCCGGGGGCCGATCTCCTCGACCTCGAGCCCGTGGACCCGCTGGAAGGCCGCGACCCGGCGGTACTCCTCGAGCCGGTCGGCGTCGGCCGCGGCCTCGATGAGCCCGACCGGCTTGAAGCCGGTCGCCACCCCCGTCTCGGCCTCGAGCCGGGCGTAGAGGTCGCGCGAGGACAGCCGCAGCCTCGTGTTCGTCTCGTTCGTCGAGCCGAAGCAGGTCATGAGCCCCGCGGCGTGCCACGTCGTGCCCGAGGTGAGCCGGTCGCGCTCGAGCACGAGCACGTCGGTGACGCCCAGGTGTGCGAGGTGGTAGGCGATCGCGGCCCCGATGACCCCGCCGCCGATGACGACGACCCGGGCCCGCTGCGGCAGGGCGCGTGGGCCGGAGGGCGACGGGTGGGGCGGGTCCGGTGCGGCGGCGGTGCTCACCCATCGACCCTACCGACCCGTCGAGAGTGGAGAACACGCCGCCCGGCGTCGTGCCGGGCGGCGTGTTCTCCACTCTCGTCCGGGCGGTGCCGGGTCAGCCGTACGTGCGGAAGCCCCGCCCGGTCTTGCGACCGAGGTACCCCGCGGTGACGAGGTGCTCGAGCAGCGGCGCCGGGGCGTACCCGGGCTCGCGGAACTCGGTGTACAGCTCGCGCTCGATGGCCAGCGACACGTCGAGCCCGACGACGTCGAGCAGCTCGAAGGGGCCCATCGGCAGGCCGCACCCGGTCTTCATCGCCGTGTCGATGTCGTCGGCGCTCGCGTAGTTGGCCTCGAGCATCCGCACGGCGTCGTTGAGGTAGGGGAAGAGGAGCGCGTTGACGATGAACCCCGAGCGGTCGCCGCACGTCACGGCGACCTTGCCGACCCTGGCGCACAGGTCCTGCACGGTCGCCGTCACGTCGGGTGCCGTCGACACGGTGTGCACGACCTCGACGAGCTTCATGACCTGGGCCGGGTTGAAGAAGTGCATCCCGATGACGTCCTGCGGCCGCGCGGTGACCTTGGCGCAGTCGATGATCGGCAGCGACGAGGTCGTCGTCGCGAGGATGGCGCCGGGCTTGCAGATCCGGTCGAGGTCGCGGAAGAGCTCCTGCTTGACGGCGAGGTCCTCGGCGATCGCCTCGACGACGAGGTCGACGTCGGCGAGGGCGTCGCGCCCGGTGGCCCCGGCGACCCGGCCGAGCAGGGCGTCGGCGGCCTCCTGGTCCATCCGGCCCTTCTCGACGGCACGGGCGCAGCTGCGGCCGAGCGAGGTCAGCACGTCGGCGACCTTCTGCTCCGAGCGGGCGACGAAGGTCACCGGGTAGCCCGCCTTGGCGAAGACCTCGATGATGCCGGTCGCCATCGTCCCCGACCCGACGACACCGACGGTCGCCACGGGTCGCAGGTCGACCCCGGCCGGTGGTCCGCCGGCCGGCGTCTGCGCGTCGGGCACGACCTGCGGCGACCCGGGCTCGGCGTAGGTGTAGAACCCCCGGCCGCTCTTGCGGCCGAGCATGCCGGCGCTCACCATCTGCTTGATGACCGGGCTCGGTGCGTGGAGCCGGTCGCGGCCCTGCCGGTACATCGTGTCGAGGATCTCGTAGGCCGTGTCGAGGCCGATGAGGTCGAGCAGGGCGAGCGGGCCCATCGGGTAGCCGCAGCCGAAGCGCATGGCCGCGTCGAGGTCCTCGCGGGTGGCGTAGCGGCTCTCGTACATCGACACCGCGTGGTTGAGGTAGCCGAAGAGCAGGGCGTTCGCGATGAAGCCTGCCTTGTCGCCGACGACGACCGGCTTCTTGCCGAGCCGGTCCGCGAGCGCCTTGACGTCCTCGAAGACGTCGTCGGCGGTGATGACGGTGCGGATGACCTCGACGAACTGCAGCACCGGGGCCGGGTTGAAGAAGTGCATCCCCACGACCCGCTTGGGGTTCGACGTCGCGACGGCGATCTCGGTGACCGGCAGCGACGAGGTGTTCGTCGCGAGGATCGCGTCAGGTGACACGACGGCGTCGACCTTGCCGAGCAGCTCCTTCTTGAGGTCGAGGTGCTCGGGCACCGCCTCGACGACGAGCTGGCACCCCGCGAGGTCCGCGAGGTCGGTCGTGTACGACACCCGCGCGTGGAGGGCGTCGTGCTCCTCCTGGGTCATCTTGCCGCGGGCCAGGGCCCGGCCGGTGCTCCCCGCGAGGACAGCCTTGCCGTGCTCGACACCGGCGTCGTCGACCTCGACGGCCACGACGTCGATCCCGGTGCGGGCGAACACCTCCACGATGCCCGCACCCATCGTCCCGAGCCCGATCACACCCACGGTGGAGAAGTCACGCGTCATGCCGGCGATCCTCCCAGAGCCCTGCCGGAGCCACGACCCCCCGGCGGCGTGATGCTCCTTACCCGCGCCCAGCCGGCCGCACGGGTGCGACGCAGGTCACCCCGACGGATGCCGTGCCACCCGCCGGGGCGAGACCTCACAAGTCGTGACCGGCCGCGACGACCTCCGCCTCGAGGGTGAGCCGCTCGCCCGAGTGCAGGGGCGGCATCCCGACGTCCGTCGGCAGCTCGAGCCGCTCGCACAGCTCGAGGAGCACCTGGTCGTAGGCGGCGAGCACCGCGCGCATCCGGGCCGCGCGGTGCGGTGCGTCGCTCGCCTCGACCCGGCGGACCTCCTCGGCGAGGCGGCGCAGCTCGAGGGTGATGAGTACCGGGGGCAGCGGCTGGGGTTCGGGCCGGCGCAGCAGCCTGCGACGGGCCTGCTCGAGGCGCTCCGCGTGCGGGCGCAGGCGGGCGACGAGGGGGCGCAGGAGTCGGGGGGGCTCTCCCTCGGAGAACCAGCGCAGCGCCTCCCCCTGGAGGACGAACCAGATGCCGGGCAGCACGACGAGCACACCCGTCCACAGGGCTGCCCGCATCGGCCTCACCTCATCGCCAGTGTGCGCCACGGGCCCGGGTCCGGGCAACGGGTGGGGCGGCGGGACCGGTGGGTAGGGTGGTCGACCGTGCGACTCGTGATCGCGACGTGCAGCGTCGACTACGACGGGCGGCTCACCGCCCACCTGCCGCTGGCGAAGCGCCTCCTCCTCGTCAAGGCCGACGGGTCGGTGCTCGTGCACTCCGACGGGGGCTCGTACAAGCCGCTGAACTGGATGTCCCCGCCGTGCGCGATGGCCGAGGTGGAGCCCGACGACCTCGAGGCCGCCGAGGGCGTCGCGGCCGTGTGGGTCGTGCAGCACGCGAAGTCCGAGGACCGGCTGCGGGTGCGCATCCACGAGGTCCACCACGACAGCGACCACGAGCTCGGGGTCGACCCCGGGCTCGTCAAGGACGGCGTCGAGGCGCACCTCCAGCGGCTGCTCGCCGAGCACATCACGACCCTCGGCGACGGCTGGACGCTCACCCGGCGCGAGTACATGACGCCCATCGGGCCGGTCGACATCCTGTGCAAGGACGCGCGCGGCGCGACGGTCGCCATCGAGATCAAGCGGCGCGGCGACATCGACGGCGTCGAGCAGCTGACCCGCTACCTCGAGCTGATGAACCGCGACCCGCACCTCGCCCCGGTGACCGGGGTGTTCGCCGCGCAGGCGATCAGGCCCCAGGCACGCACCCTCGCCGAGGACCGCGGCATCCGGTGCGTCGTGCTCGACTACGACGCGCTCCGGGGCATCGACTCGAGCGAGCACCGGCTCTTCTGAGCCGGCTCGGCGACCAGGGCGCCGCTCGCGTCAACCGAGGTCCCAGGGCACGACCGCCCAGCCGTCGTCCCCCACCTCGACGCGCACCCGGTCCGTGCCGTCGCGCTCGTCGTCGGCGCGCCCGAGGTGGGTCAGGACGCCGGCGAGGTCCCGAGCGGTCAGCGTCACGAGCACCCGCTCGCCGCGGTGCAGGTCGGCCAGGTGCTGCAGCTCGCCGACGACGTCGACACCCTCGACCCACGGCCCGTAGGCCGCGGCGAGCCCGGCCCCGTCGGCATCCACCGAGACGTCGTCCCCGACGAGCAGCAGGGTCGCGGCACAGTGCAGGCCCATCGCGCTCCCGCCCGGTCAGGCCGGCGCCGGCGCCGGGGACGCCACCGGCAGGCCCCGGGAGGCACGGATGACGTCGACGAAGCGGTCCATGATGTCGTTGAGGCCGAAGTCCTTGGGGGTGAAGACCTCCGCCACCCCGAGCTGCTTGAGCCGGGCGGCGTCGGCCTCCGGGATGATCCCGCCGACGATGACCGGCACGTCGCCCGCACCGGCCGCCCGCAGCAGGTCGAGCACCTCGGGGACGAGCTCCATGTGCGAGCCCGACAGGATCGAGATGCCGACGAGGTGCACGTCCTCGGCGACTGCCGCGGCGACGATCTGCTCCGGGGTGAGCCGGATGCCCTGGTAGACGACCTCGAAGCCGGCGTCGCGGGCCCGCACGGCGACCTGCTCGGCACCGTTGGAGTGCCCGTCGAGGCCCGGCTTGCCGACGAGCACGCGCAGCCGCTCGCCGAGCTCCTCGCTCGTCTGCGCGACCCGGGCGCGCACCTGCGCGAGGGCCTGCGACCCGGCCCCGACGCCGACCGACCCGCTGACGCCGGTCGGGGCCCGGAACTCGCCGAACACCTCGCGCAGCGCACCGGCCCACTCACCCGTCGTGACCCCCGCCCGCGCGCACTCGAGCGTCGCGGCCATGAGGTTCGTCTCACCCGTCGCGTCGTCGCGCAGCCGGGCCAACGCGGATGCCGCGCGCTCGCGGGGCGTGGGGCGTGCGTCGCGCTCCTCGCGCCAGCGCCGCACCGCGGCCGCGGCCGCGGCCTCGACCCCCGGGTCGACCGTCTGGATCGCGGTCTCGAGGTCGGCCGTGAGGGGGTTCGGCTCGGTCGTCTCGAACCGGTTGACCCCGACGACGACGTCCTCGCCCAGCTCGATGCGCTGGCGGCGGCGCGCGTGCGACGCGACGAGCTCGGACTTCATGTAGCCGCCCTCGACGGCCGGGACCGCCCCGCCCATCGCCTCGACCCGGTCGATCTCGGCGCGAGCGCCCTCGACGAGCTCGGCGACCTTCGCGGCGACGACGGCCGAGCCCTCGAACAGGTCGTCGTACTCGAGGAGGTCGGACTCGTAGGCGAGCACCTGCTGGATGCGCAGCGACCACTGCTGGTCCCACGGCCGGGGCAGGCCGAGGGCCTCGTTCCACGCGGGGAGCTGCACGGCCCGGGCACGGGCGTCCTTGGACAGGGTCACCGCGAGCATCTCGAGGACGATCCGCTGGACGTTGTTCTCGGGCTGGGCCTCGGTGAGGCCGAGCGAGTTGACCTGCACGCCGTAGCGGAACCGCCGCTGGGCGGGGTCGGTGACGCCGTAGCGCTCGCGGGTCAGCTCGTCCCAGATCTGGACGAAGGCCCGCATCTTGCACATCTCCTCGACGAAGCGCACGCCGGCGTTGACGAAGAACGAGATCCGGGCGACGACCTCGCCGAAGCGCTCGGGGGGCACCTGCCCGGAGTCGCGGACGGCATCCAGCACGGCGATCGCGGTGCACATCGCGTAGGCGATCTCCTGCACCGGGGTCGCCCCCGCCTCCTGGAGGTGGTAGCTGCAGATGTTGATGGGGTTCCACTTCGGGATCTGCGCCACCGTGTAGGCGACCATGTCGGTGATGAGCCGCAGCGAGGGTCCCGGCGCAAAGACGTAGGTGCCCCGCGACAGGTACTCCTTGATGATGTCGTTCTGGGTCGTGCCGGCGAGCGCCCACACCGCGGATGCCGGGTCCTCGCCGGCCGCCTCGGCCTGCTCCTCGGCCGCCACCTGGTAGAGCGCGAGCAGCCACATCGCGGTGGCGTTGATCGTCATCGAGGTGTTCATCCGCGACAGCGGGATGTCGGCGAACAGGGCGCGCATGTCACCGAGATGCGAGATCGGCACCCCGACCTTGCCGACCTCGCCGCGGGCGAGGACGTGGTCGGGGTCGTAGCCGGTCTGGGTCGGCAGGTCGAACGCGACCGACAGCCCGGTCTGTCCCTTGTCGAGGTTGCGCCGGTACAGGGCGTTGCTCGCCGCGGCACTGGAGTGCCCGGCGTAGGTGCGCATCACCCACGGGCGGTCGCGCGGCGGCCTGCTGGCATCGGTGCTCTCGGGCATGCGTCGAACGCTAGCCCCGGCACCGTGGCCGGGGTAGCGGCCCGCACGGTGAGAGTCCCCACACCCTCCCGAGCGGGCCGCCCCGCGGGCGGCTCAGCCCGCGGCCCCGGCCATGGCCGGCTCCCCCACCCCGGAGCACGAGGGAGCGGTCCCGATGAGCGTCCCCAGCCGGGCCCGCCGGAGCAGGCGCCGGGTGCGCTCGTCGGCCGCGACGATGTGCAGGCCGCGCCCGGCACGCCGGGAGCGTCGCACGCACTCGACGATGAGTCCGAGGCCGGTGGCGTCGCCGACGTGGGCTTCGCCGAGGTCGAGCAGCAGCGGGTTCGTGCCGCCGGCGATGACGCGGTGCAGCGTCAGCCGCAGGTCGGCGGCCGTGCGCACGTCGAGCCGTCCGCGCAGCGCCACGTGCCGGCCGTGCTCGTCCTCGTGTTCTGCGATGGTCACGATGGCCTCCCCCAGGTTCGCCACGGTGCCCCCCTCCTCATCGTCGTGCGTCCATTAGACCGACCCGGAGCGCTCGGCGCCTCCCCCATTCGGACGATGAGGCGGCAGAGAACGGACATTGTCCGGTTCATGCCACATCCGGGTCGGCGGCCGGCGTCTGCGAGGCTTGCGCCATGGTCAACCTCACCCGGATCTACACCCGCACCGGCGACGACGGCACGACGGCCCTCGGCGACCTCAGCCGCACCCGCAAGACCGACGTCCGGCTCGGTGCGTATGCCGATGTCAACGAGGCGAACGCCGCCCTCGGGGTCGCCCTCGCCTGCGGAGGGCTCGACGACGACGTCCGGGGGGTGCTGACCCGCGTCCAGAACGACCTCTTCGACGTCGGGGCGGACCTGGCGACACCGCTCCAACGCACCTACGAGTTCCCGCCGCTGCGGGTCAAGGCGGCGTGGGTCGGCGAGCTCGAGGCGGACTGCGACCGCTACCTCGCCCGGCTCGAGAAGCTGCGCTCCTTCATCCTGCCCGGCGGCACCCCCGGCTCGGCCCACCTCCACGTCGCGCTCACCGTCGTGCGGCGGGCCGAGCGCTCGGTGTGGGCGGCGATCGAGGCGTACGGCACCGAGCCCGGCGACGCTCGGGGGGAGGGCGGGGTCAACCCGGTCGCGGCCACGTACCTCAACCGCCTCTCGGACCTGCTCTTCGTCCTCGCCCGGTGCGCCAACCTGCCCGGCGGGGACGTGCTCTGGCAGCCCGGCGGCGGGCGGGAGCAGCCTCCCGAGGTCAGGTGACGTTGACGTTGTAGCCGGGTGGGCTGGACTCGAGCCAGGCCCGCACCGCCGTGTAGGCGGCGGGCACGAACGCGAACTCGCAGCTTCGCGCGCCGGCGCGGCCGAGGACGGCCACCGGGTCGGCGAGCCCGGGGATCGGCTCGGCGAGCGGCCGGGCGGTGCCGAGGTCGAGCTCACCGCGCGACCACGACACCTCGGGCCGCAGCGAGGGCCCGACGATGCTGAACCACTCGAACCGGTCCGAGCCGAGCCGGGCCAGGCCGAGCCGCCAGCGCCCGCCCGCGCCCTCGCGCCGGGCGCACAGCATGACGGGGCGCCCGTCGCCCGAGATGAGGCGTCGGCGCGCCCACACGAAGGTGAGCGCGCCGACGACGACGAGGACGAGGAGGGCGAGGACCAGCTCGGCGACGACGAGAGGCGTCATGCGAGCGGTCCCCGGCCCAACGCGTCAGGAACCCAGGCTGCCGGCGTCGACCGACTCGGCGATGATCGTGACCCGGTCGTGGTCGACCGACAGGAAGCCCCCGTCGATCGTCGCCGAGCGCCAGCCGCCCTCGGCGTTGACCCGCACCTCACCCTCGGCGAGGACGCACAGCAGTGGCTGGTGTCCCGGCAGGATCCCGAGCTCGCCGTCGATCGACCGGGCGCTGACCTGGCTCGCCTCGCCCTGCCAGACCCGGCGGTCGGCGGCGACGAGCTCGACCGTGAGCGGCATCAGAGCGTCTTCTGGATCTCGTGCCACTGGCGCTCGACGTCGTCGAGGCCACCGCACATGAAGAACGCCTGCTCACCGACGTGGTCGTAGTCGCCGTCGCAGATCTTCGTGAACGCCTCGATGGTGTCCGCCAGCGGCACCGTCGACCCCTCGATGCCGGTGAACTGCTTCGCGACGTAGGTGTTCTGCGACAGGAAGCGCTGGAGGCGGCGAGCCCGGTTGACGAGGATCTTGTCCTCCTCGGACAGCTCGTCGATGCCGAGGATCGCGATGATGTCCTGCAGCTCCTTGTTGCGCTGGAGGATGCCCTTGACGCGCAGCGCGGTCGTGTAGTGCTCCTCGCTGATGTACCGGCGGTCGAGGATCCGGCTCGTCGAGGTGAGCGGGTCCACGGCCGGGTAGATGCCGAGCGAGGCGATCTCCCGCGAGAGCTCCGTCGTCGCGTCGAGGTGCGCGAACGTCGTCGCCGGGGCCGGGTCGGTGTAGTCGTCGGCAGGCACGTAGATCGCCTGCATCGAGGTGATCGAGTGGCCACGCGTCGACGTGATCCGCTCCTGGAGGGTGCCCATCTCGTCGGCGAGGGTCGGCTGGTAGCCGACGGCGGACGGCATCCGGCCGAGCAGCGTCGACACCTCGGACCCGGCCTGGGTGAAGCGGAAGATGTTGTCGATGAACAGGAGCACGTCCTGGCCCTGGACGTCGCGGAAGTACTCGGCCATCGTCAGGGCGGACAGGGCGACGCGCAGGCGGGTGCCCGGCGGCTCGTCCATCTGGCCGAAGACGAGCGCCGTCTGCCCGAGGACGCCGGCCTCCTCCATCTCGACCATGAGGTCGTTGCCCTCGCGGGTGCGCTCGCCGACCCCGGCGAACACCGAGACACCGCCGTGGTCGCGGGCGACGCGGGCGATCATCTCCTGGATGAGCACCGTCTTGCCGACGCCGGCGCCACCGAACAGGCCGATCTTGCCGCCCTGGACGTAGGGGGTGAGCAGGTCGATGACCTTGATGCCGGTCTCGAACATCTGGGTCTTGGACTCGAGCTGGTCGAAGGCCGGCGCGCTGCGGTGGATGCCCCAGCGCTCGGTGGCCTCGAAGGTCTCGCCCGGGCCGAGGTTCATGACCTCGCCGGTGGTGTTGAACACCTTCCCGAGGGTGACGTCGCCGACGGGCACCGTGATCGGCCCACCGGTGTCCTGGACCGGGGTGCCGCGCACGAGGCCGTCGGTCGGCTGGAGGGAGATCGCGCGCACCATGTTGTCGCCGATGTGCTGGGCGACCTCGAGGTTGAGGTGCCGCGTGTCGCCACCGACCTCGACCTCGGTCGTGAGCAGGTTGTACTGCTCCGGCATGGCGTCGACGGGGAACTCCACGTCGACGACCGGCCCGATGATGCGCGAGATGCGGCCGACGCCGCCGACGGCGTGGGTCTCGCTCCGCTCGCTGACAGATGCAGTCATGGTCTCTCTCTCGCTCACTTGCTCTCGGCCAGCGCGCTGGCGCCGCCCACGATTTCGCTGATCTCTTGGGTGATCTCGGCCTGGCGGGCCTGGTTGGCCAGCCGGGTGTACTTCTTGATGAGCTCCTCGGCGTTGTCCGTGGCGGACTTCATCGCCCGCTGGCGGGCGGCCAGCTCGGACGCGGCGGCCTGGAGCATGCAGTTGAACAGGCGCGCGTTGACGTACTTCGGCAGCAGCGCGTCGAGCACCGACTCGGCACCGGGCTCGAAGGAGTACAGCGGCAGGAGGTCCTCGGCATCCGGGGCCTCCTCGCCCTCGACGACCTCGAGCGGCAGGAGGCGGATGACCTCGGGCTCCTGGGTGACCATCGAGACGAACCGGGTGAAGACGACGTGCACCTCGTCGATGCCGCCCTCCTCGGTCGGGGTCGTGAAGTCGGCGACGAGCCGCTCGCCGACCTCGCGGGCCGTCTCGAAGCTGGGCTTCTCGGAGGCGCCGCTCCACTCCGCGGCGAACTCGCGGTGGCGGAACCGGTAGAAGGCGATGGCCTTGCGCCCCAGGAGGTAGGGGACGACCTCCTTGCCCTCTTCACGCAGCGCGGCGACGAGTCGCTCGCTCTCCTTGATGGCCGACGAGCTGTAGGCGCCCGCGAGCCCGCGGTCGGAGGTCATGATGACGACCGCGGCCCGCTTGACGTCCTCCTTCTCGGACGTCAGCGGGTGGTCCTCGTTGGAGAAGGTCGCGACCGCGGAGACCGCCCGGGTCAGCGCGCGGGCGTACGGGCTGGACTCGCGGACCGCCTGCTGCGCCTTGACGACGCGCGAGGCGGCCATGAGCTCCATCGCCCGGGTGATCTTCTTCGTCGAGCTGACGGCTCGGATGCGCTGCCGGTACTCCCGGATCTGCGCTCCCATACGTTTCCGCCTTCCTGGTTCTTCTGCTCGGTGCCCTGTGGGCCGGGCCGGTCGCCGGGTGCGCCGCGCGCACCCGACCGGCTCAGCGCCGCTGCTTGACGATCTTCTCCTGCTCGGACTCCTGGGCCCGGGCGGCGGCGTCCTCCTCGGCCTCGTCGCCGGCCTGGACGCCGTCGGCACCCCTGCCCTCGAAGAGCTTGGCCTTGAAGGTCGCGATCTCGGACTCGAGGGCCTGCTCGGTCTCCTCGGCGAACGTGCCGGTCTCGCGGATCGCCCCGAGCAGCTCGCCCTTGGTGCGGCGCAGGTGGTCGAGGAAGTCGGCCTCGAAGCGACGGATGTCCTCGACGGCGACGTCGTCGAGCTTGCCCGTCGTGCCCATCCAGATCGAGACGACCTGCTCCTCGACCGGGAACGGCGCGGCCTGCCGCTGCTTGAGCAGCTCGACGAGGCGGGCGCCCTTCGCGAGCTGGGCCCGGGATGCGGGGTCGAGGTCGGAGGCGAACATCGCGAACGCCTCGAGCGCGCGGTACTGCGCGAGGTCGAGCTTGAGGCGGCCCGCGACCGACTTCATCGCCTTGATCTGGGCGGCGCCGCCGACGCGCGACACCGAGACGCCGACGTCGATCGCCGGGCGGACGTTGGCGTTGAACAGGTCGGCCTGCAGGTAGATCTGGCCGTCGGTGATCGAGATGACGTTCGTCGGGATGTACGCCGAGACGTCGCCCGCCTTGGTCTCGATGATCGGCAGACCGGTCATCGAGCCGTGCCCGAGCTCGTCGGAGAGCTTCGCGCAGCGCTCGAGCAGCCGGCTGTGGAGGTAGAAGACGTCACCGGGGTAGGCCTCGCGGCCCGGCGGGCGGCGCAGGAGGAGCGACACCGAGCGGTAGGCCTCGGCCTGCTTGGACAGGTCGTCGAAGACGATGAGGACGTGCTTGCCCTGGTACATCCAGTGCTGGCCGATGGCCGAGCCGGTGTACGGGGCGAGGTACTTGAAGCCCGCGGAGTCCGAGGCCGGGGCGGCGACGATGGTCGTGTACTCCATCGCGCCGGCCTCCTCGAGGGTGCCGCGCACGGCCGCGATCGTCGAACCCTTCTGGCCGATGGCGACGTAGATGCAGCGCACCTGCTTGTCCGGGTCGCCGCTCTCCCAGAACTCCTTCTGGTTGATGATCGTGTCGACCGCGACCGTCGTCTTGCCGGTCTGGCGGTCGCCGATGATGAGCTGGCGCTGGCCCCGGCCGATGGGGGTCATGGCGTCCACGGCCTTGAGGCCGGTCTGGAGCGGCTCGTGGACCGACTTGCGCTGCACGACCGTCGGGGCCTGCAGCTCGAGCGCCCGCCGCTCCTCGCTCGCGATCTCGCCGAGGCCGTCGATCGGGGTGCCGAGGGGGTTGACGACGCGGCCGAGGAAGGCGTCGCCCACGGGGACCGAGAGCACCTCGCCCGTGCGCTTGACCTCCTGGCCCTCCTCGATGTTCGAGAACTCACCGAGGATGACGACACCGATCTCGTGGACGTCGAGGTTGAGGGCGAGGCCGAGCGTGCCGTCCTCGAACTCGAGGAGCTCGTTCGTCATGCACGAGGGCAGCCCTTCGACGTGCGCGATGCCGTCACCGGCATCGGTGACGCGACCGACCTCCTCGCGCGAGGCCGCGCCGGGCTCGTAGGACCGGACGTAGCTGTCCAGGGCGTCCCGGATCTCGTCCGGACGGATCGAGAGCTCCGTCATGTTCTGATCTTCTCCTCGGTCACCGGCCCCTCATGGGGCCGAAGTCTGCTGTGTGGGTGGTGCGTCTTCAGTTCTGGGATGCCGTGCGCGGCGGCGGGATGCCGTGCGCGGCGTCAGGCGCCGGTGACGTGCCGGCGGGCCTCGTCGAGGCGCCGCAGGACGGTGCCGTCGACGACCTCGTCGCCGACCTGGACCCGGATGCCGCCCATGACCGTGGGGTCCTGGACGACCTGGAGCGAGACCGCCTTGCCGTAGTGCGCCTCGAGCGCGCTGCGCAGCCGGGCGGCCTGCTGCGGGGTGAGCGGGGCGGCGACGGTGACGAGGGCCGTCAGCTCGTCGCGACGGGTCGACGCGAGCTCGAGGTAGGCCTCCATGACCCGGTCGAGCCGGCGCCCGCGCGGGGCGCGGACGGCCTGCTCGGCGAGCCGGACGGTCTCGGGGGCGGCCTTGGCCTCGAGCAGCCGGCGCACGAGCGCGGCCTTGCCGCTCGCGTCGGTGTTGCGGCTCGAGAGCGTGTCGCGCAGCGCGGGGTCGCCGGCGACGATCCGCTCGAAGCGGAACAGCTCGTCCTCGACGCGGTCGATGCGACCGGCGCGCTCGGCGGTGGCGAGCAGCGCCTGCACGGCGAGCGCCTCGAGGGTGTCGCCGAGGTCGCGCTCGGCCGACCAGCGCCGGCCGGCGACCTCGCCGACGAGGTCGGTGGTGGTCGCACCGACCCTGCCGCCGAAGAGCGACCGGGCCAGGCCCTGCTTGTCGGCGGCCCCCCGCGAGGGGTCGGCGAGCGCGCGCCGCAGCGAGGCGTTGCCGTCGACGACGGCCGTCACCGCGAAGAGCTCCTCGGCGAGCGTCTCCCCCGACGATCCGCCGGCGAGGACGGCGTCGAACGCCGCCTGCACCTCCTTGGCCGAACCCCGTGACGAGCCGCGCATCAGGCGTCCCGGCCCGCGGGGGCGACCTTCTCGGGCGTGACGTCGCCGGCCTCGAGGTCGGCGAGGAAACGGTCGACGATGCCCTTCTGGCGCACCTCGTCCTCGAGGGACTCCCCGACGATCTTGCTCGCGAGGCTCGTCGACAGGGTGCCGACCTCCTGGCGCAGCTGGACGACGGCCTGCTGGCGCTCGGCCTCGACCTGCCGCTTGGCCGACTCGGTGATGCGGGCCGCCTCGGCCTGGGCCTGGCTGCGCATCTCGGCGACGATCGAGGCGCCCTGCTCACGCGCGGACTCCCGGATCTCGTTGGCCTCGGTGCGGGCCTCGGCGAGCTGGGCGTTGTACTTCTCCAGCGCGGCCCGGGCCTCGGCCTGGGCCTCCTCGGCCTGCTGCATGCCACCCTCGATCGCCGCGGCCCGCTCCTCGTACATCGCCTCCATCTTGGGGACGACCTTCGTGGCGAAGATGCGGTAGAGGATGGCGAAGGCGATGAGCCCGACGATGAGCTCGGCGGGGTGCGGCAGGAGGGGCAGGGCCTCCGGCCAGCCGACACCTTCGGCGGCCTTGACGGATGCGAGAACCACGTCGCTTCCTTATCTGTCGATCGGACGGGGGGGTCGGCCGGCTCGTCAGCCTGCGAAGACGAAGACGAACACGAGACCGAGGATCGCGAGCGCCTCGGTGAGCGCCATACCGGTGAAGGCGATGGTCTGGAGCATGCCTCGGGCCTCGGGCTGGCGGGCGACGCCGTTGATGTAGGCGGCGAAGATGAGACCCACACCGATACCGGGGCCGATGGCGGCGAGGCCGTAGCCGAGGAAGGTGATGTCACCAGTCATTGCGTTTCCTTTCGGTGGCGCCGGGGGTTCCCGGCGTCGGAGTGTTCTTCAGGTGGTCGTGCAACCGGCGGGGCCGGGGGTCAGTGGTGCTCGCTCACCGCGTCGGAGATGTAGAGCGCGGCGAGGAGGGTGAAGATGAAGGCCTGGAGGAACTGCACCAGCAGCTCGAAGAAGGTCATGACGACACCGAAGGCCAGGCCGAGGATGCCCGAGAGCTGGATGAACAGGTTGCTGCCGTGGAGCAGCAGGTACTCACCGCCGAGGATGAACACGAGCAGCATGAGGTGGCCCGCGAGCATGTTGCCGAAGAGTCGCAGGGCGAGGGTGAGCGGCCGGATGAAGAAGTAGGTCAGGAACTCGAGGATGAACATGATCGGCCTGAGCCAGCCCGGCAGCCCCGGCGGGACGAGCGACTTGAGGTAGTTGAGCACGCCGTGCTTCCGGCGGATCGCGACGGTGTGGTAGACGACGTAGACGATGAGCGTCAGCACGATGGGGAACGCGATGCGGCTCATCGACGGGAACTGGATGAACGGCATGACGCCCATGACGTTGTTGAACAGGATCAACGTGAAGAGCGTGAGCAGCAGCGGGAGGAAGGGCCGGAAGTCCTTGGCGCCGATGACGTCCCGGGCGATGGTGTTGCGCACGAAGTTGTAGCCCTGCTCGGCCACCCACTGCCGCTTCGTCGGGACGATGCTGAGCCGGCCCGCGACGGTGAGGAAGAACAGGCCGATGATGACGACCGAGGCCATGACGACGAAGGCGGGTCGGGTGAAGGCCCAGTTGCTCGTGTCGCTGCCCCAGAGCGGCCACCAGAACGACTCGATGCCCGGGGCCTGGAACCCCTCGCCGTCCTCGGCGGCGGCGATGCCGCCCTGCAGCCAGTGTGCGGGAACCACGCTCGGGCTCACAGCCTCTCCTCGGGGATAGCACAGGCGCCATCGACGGGCACCCGGGGGAACGGGACGTACGCTACCGGACCCCCGCCGGTGGTCGCGACGCCGGGGAACGGCGTCGTCACGCCGGTCACGGGCCCTCGCTCCCCCGGCTCGCGGGGTCGTCGGCGGGCCGGTCGTAGACGGGCACCCGGGCCCGGCGCAGGGCCCGCATCGCGAAGACCTGCCAGACGAGGGTGACGACGAGCGCCACGATGCCGAGGGCGGGCCCGTCGACCCAGCCCGCGTCCTTGAACGCGATGATGACGAAGAGCAGGCCGAGGACCTGGCCGAGGTAGACGGCCATCGCGACGGCGAAGAAGGCGTGGGGGCTGGCGTCGCGCACGAGGCGGCTGAGCAGGAACATGCCGGAGGCGAAGAAGCCGACGGCCACGACGAGCCCGATGACCGCCCCCGCGAGCGCATCCCCGCCGCGCACGAGCACGACGGCCACGACGGCCACGAGCCCCGCGACGACCGAGGGCAGCAGGGCCCCGCGCAGCATCGCCCCGAAGGGCGCGCCGGCATGCGGTTCGCTGGTGGTGGAGCGGTCGGTCATCGGCGATCGGCCTCGTCAGGAGTCGTGACGGATAGGGGGTCCGGGACGGCTTGTGAAAGTTATCACAAGCGCTGGTGGGTCCCAAGCCGGGTCCGCGGCACGGCATCCGCGGCACGGCATCCACGGCGGCCGGTCCGGCGTCAGACGCGGCGGGTGAGGATGACCCAGATCGTGCGGGCGATGATCTCGAGGTCGAGCACGGGCGACCAGTTGACGAGGTACTGCAGGTCGTAGCCGAGCTTGTACTCGGCGTCGGTGTGGTAGCGCCCGTGGATCTGGGCGAGCCCGGTGAGGCCGGGTGGCACCTCGTGCCGCCGGGTGTAGCCGGCGATCTCCTTCTCGAACCCCTTCGTCAGCTCGGGCCGCTCCGGCCGGGGGCCGACGACCGACATCTTCCCGCTGAGGATGTGCAGGATCTGCGGCAGCTCGTCGGCCCGGGTCGCGCGCACCCAGCGACAGGCCGGGATGACCCGCGGGTCGCCCTCGGTCGAGAGCTGGGCGACCCCGTCGGCCTCGGCGTCGGTGCGCATCGTGCGGAACTTGACCATGTCGAAGGTCTCGCCGCCGGCGCCGACCCGGGTCTGGGTGAACAGCAGCGGGCGGCCGGCCACGGCGAGCTGGTAGAGCGCGACCGCGCCGAGGAGCAGGAGCCACACGGGTGCGGTGACGAGGAGGAGGAAGAGGTCGAGCAGTCGCTTGAAGTGGCGCTGCGAGGGCGGCATCGTCTGCGGGAGCAGGAGCACGAACGGCAGCCCCCCGACCTCACGGAGCCGGTCGAGCCCGAAGAGCGTCTCGCGGCCGGTCACCCGCAACAGCGTCGTCAGGCCCATCCGGTCGAGGCGGCCGATGGTGCGGGGGTACCACTCGTCGAGCCAGCCCGCCGTCACGAGGAGCACGTCGGTGGCCCGCGACTCCCGGGCCACCTCGACGACCGCGCGCGGGTCGACCACCTCGGCGACGACGACGAGCTGGCCGGCCTCGACGACGGTCAGGTGGCGCCGGGCCAGGTCGAGGTCGGCCTCGTCGCCGGCGAGCACGACCCGGGGCGGTCCCTCCCGCCGGGTCCGGATCGCGTGGACGACCGCCCGGTTCACCGCGACGGCGATCGCGACGAGGACGATGACGACGACGAGGTTGGTGATGGGGAACGGCAGCACCCGCTGGGTGAGCGAGCCGCGCTGTCGCACGAGGCCGGTGAGGGCGAGGTTGAGCAGCGCCACGAAGCTGCCGGCCGCGAGCGAGAGCCCGGCGACGCGCGGGAGCACGGCCGCCCCGCCGAGTCGCGGCTCGCGCTCGTAGAGCCCCCCGAAGTAGAAGGCCGTGAGGAAGATGACCGTCGAGACGGTGAACGACAGGGCGTACGCCCCGATCGGGTACGTCGGCCAGGGCGGGACGCCGTAGCGCCACAGCATCGAGCCGACCATGAGCCCGACGACGGCGAGGCCGTCGAGCACCATGACGAGCCGGAACCCCCGGCGGTTGAGCCGCCCGAGGAGCGGGAGCTCACGCCTCGCGTCGGTCACCGGCGGTCGGTTCAGCCCCGCGCCGCACCCGCGCGCGGGTACGCCGGGAAGCGCTCGACGAGCTCGGTGACCCGGCCTCGGACCTCGCGCGAGACGGCGTGCTCGGGGTCGGCGTCGCCGTCGACGACGGCGCGGGCGATGAGCTCGGCGATCGTGCGCATCTCGTCCTCGCCCATCCCCTGGGTCGTGACGCACGGCGTGCCGACCCGGATGCCCGAGGCGATGTTGGGCTTCTGGGGGTCGAACGGGATGGCGTTCTTGTTGAGCGTGATGCCGGCGGCGCCGCAGCGGGCCTCGGCGTCGACACCGGTGACGCCGACCCCCTGCAGGTCGTGGAGGGACAGGTGGGTGTCGGTGCCGCCGGTCGTCGGGCGGATGCCGCGCTCCCCCAGCTCGGTCGCGAGCACCCGGGCGTTCGCGATGACCTGGCGGGTGTACGCGGCGTACTCGGGGGTCGCGCACTCCTTGAAGTTGACCGCCTTCGCGGCGACCGAGTGCATCTGCGGGCCGCCCTGCATCATCGGGAAGACCGCCTTGTCGATCGCCGCGGCGTGCTCCGCGCGGCAGACGATCGCGCCGGACCGGGGGCCGCGCAGCACCTTGTGGGTCGTGAACGAGACGACGTCGGCGAACGGCACGGGGCTCGGGATCGCCCGCCCGGCGACGAGGCCGATGAAGTGGGCCGCGTCGACCCAGAAGATCGCGCCGACCTCGTCGGCGATGGCCCGGAAGCGAGCGAAGTCGATGGTGCGCGGGATCGCGGAGCCGCCCGCGAGCAGCACCTTCGGGCGGTGCTCCTTCGCGAGGCGCTCGACCTCGTCGTAGTCGATGTCCTCGGTCGTGCGGTCGACGCCGTAGTGCACCGCGTCGAACCACTTGCCCGAGAACGAGACCTTCGTGCCGTGGGTGAGGTGGCCGCCGTGCGGCAGGCTCATCGCGAGGATCTTCTCGCCGGGCTTGAGGAAGGCGCCGTACACGGCCTGGTTGGCGCTCGCCCCGGAGTGCGCCTGGACGTTGGCGTGGTCGGCCTCGAAGAGGGCCTTGCACCGCTCGATCGCGAGCGTCTCCGCCTTGTCGACCTCGGAGCAGCCGCCGTAGTAGCGCCGCCCGGGGTAGCCCTCGGCGTACTTGTTCGACAGCGTCGAGCCGAGGGCCGTGAGGACCTCCGGGCTCGAGAAGTTCTCGCTCGCGATGAGCTGCAGGCCGGCGCGGAGGCGGTCGAGCTCGGAGAGCAGGACGCCGGAGATCTCGGGGTCGAACGCCTCGAGGGCGCCGAAGTCGGATCCGTAGAACGTGTCAGTCATCGTCGGTGGTCCCTCGCTGCTCGCTGGCGGTGGACGCCTCGGGCGCCCCTGGCTCTTCGGTGCCGGCACCCGGCTCGGGCTCGTCGGGCGCGGGGCTCGTCAACTCTAGGGCGTCGGCTCTCGAGCGCTCCACGACGTCCATGACCTCGGCCTCGGACAGCGCGCCCACCCGGAGGACGACCGGCTCGTCGCGGGTGCAGTCGACGATCGTCGAGGCGAGGCCGCCGGTGACCGGACCGCCGTCGAGGTAGAACTCGACGGCGGCACCGAGCTGGCTCGCCGACTCGACGACGGTGCGCGACGCGGGGTGGCCGGTGCGGTTGGCGCTGCTCACGGCCATCGGCCCCACCTCGCGCAGCAGCTCGAGCGCGACGGGGTCGTCCGGCATCCGCAGCGCCACCGTGCCGCGGGTGTCGCCGAGGTCCCAGGCGAGGGAGGGCTGGGCCCGCAGGACGACGGTGAGCGGGCCGGGCCAGAAGGCGGCGACGAGCGCCCGGGCGTAGTCGGGCACGTCGGTCGCGAGGCCGTCGAGGGTGCGGGCGTCGGGCACGAGCACGGGCGGGGGCATGTCGGTGCCGCGGCCCTTCGCGGACAGCAGGGCGCGCACGGCATCCACCGAGAAGGCGTCGGCCCCGATGCCGTAGAGCGTGTCGGTCGGCAGGACGACGAGGCGGCCCTCGCGCACGCCGGCGGCGGCCTTGGGGATGGCGTCGGCCCGCCCGGCCTCGGTCGTGCAGTCGAAGACGGGGCTCATGGGCGACAGCCTAGGGTTTCCGGAATGCCGGGCACCGCCGCGGCTCACCGGGGGTCGGGACCGTTCAGGCCGACGGCCGCCGGAGCGCGACGGTCGTCCGCGGCCGCCCTGCGAGGTCGTCGTGGTCGGCGACCTCGGTCCACGCCCCCGTGCGGCGCAGCGCCTCGGGCAGGGAGCGCCCCTGGCTGTCGGCGTGCTCCATGACGAGCACCCCGCCCGGGCGCAGCAGGACCGCCGCGCGCGCCGCCACGGCCAGCGGCACGGCGAGGCCGTCGGCCGACCCCCCGAACAGCGCGACGTGGGGGTCGTGGTCGCGCACCTCGGGGTCGAGCGGGACGGCGCCGTCGGGGATGTACGGCGGGTTGCTCACGACGACGTCGACGCACCCGCACAGGTCCTCGAACGCGCTCGTCGCGTCGCCGAGGCGGACGTCGACGTCGAGCCCGAGCCGGTCCCGGTTCGCCACGGCCCACCCGTGGGCGAGGTCGGACAGCTCGACGGCGTGCACCCGGGCCGTCGGCAGCTCGTCCTTGACGGCGAGGGCGATGGCGCCCGAACCGGTGCACAGGTCCACGACGACGGCGCCGGGCGGCCGGCCGGATGCCGCGTCGATCGCGAGGCCGGCCGTCACCTCGGTCTCGGGCCGGGGCACGAAGACGCCCGGACCCACCGCGAGGGTGAGCCGGCGGAAGTGTGCGCGGCCGGTGAGGTGCTGCAGGGGGACGCGCTCGAGCCGCTCGGCCACGAGCCCGTCATAGGCGTCGAGGAAGCCCACGTCGGCGCCCTCGCGCAGCACCATGCGCCGTCGCACGTCAGCCGGGTCGGTGCCGAGCGCGAAGGCGGCGAGCTCGACGGCATCCGTCTCTGGTGAGGCGATCCCGACGTCCGCGAGGGCGGCGCGCGCCCGCTCGACCGCGGACCGGACCGTCGGCTGTCCTCCCGTCATCGGTCCGCGACGGCGGCGAGGCGGGCCGCCTCGTCGGCGTCGACGCAGGACTGGATGACCGGGTCGAGGTCGCCGCCGAGCACCGCGTCGAGGTTGTACGCCTTGAAGCCGGTGCGGTGGTCGCTCACCCGGTTCTCCGGGAAGTTGTAGGTGCGGATGCGCTCGGACCGGTCGACGGTGCGCACCTGGCTCGCGCGGGCGCTGGCGTCGGCGGCGTGGCGCTCGTCCATCGCGATCTGGTGGAGCCGGGCCCGCAGGACCCGCATCGCGGCCTCGCGGTTCTGCAGCTGGGACTTCTCGTTCTGGCACGACACGACGACACCGGTCGGCACGTGCGTGAGCCGCACGGCCGAGTCGGTCGTGTTGACGCTCTGTCCACCGGGGCCGCTCGAGCGGAAGACGTCGACCCGGACGTCGTTCGGGTCGATCGAGACCTCGACGTCCTCGGCCTCGGGCATGACCCACACACCCGCGGCGCTCGTGTGGATGCGACCCTGGCTCTCGGTGACCGGCACCCGCTGCACGCGGTGCACCCCGCCCTCGAACTTCAGCCGCGCCCAGGGGGCCTCGCCGGGCTGGGCGGTCCCCCGCGAACGCACCGACACCCGGACGTCCTTGTAGCCGCCGAGGTCGGACTCGGTGGCGTCGAGCACCTCGGTGCGCCAGCCACGGCGCTCCGCGTGCCGCAGGTACATCCGCAGCAGGTCGCCCGCGAACAGGGCCGACTCCTCGCCCCCCTCCCCCGCCTTGACCTCGAGGATGACGTCGCGGTCGTCGTCGGGGTCGCGGGGGACGAGCAGGCGGCGCAGCCGGTCCTCCGCGACGGCGACCTCGGCCTCGAGCGCGGGGACCTCCTCGGCGAACGAGGCGTCCTCACCCGCGAGCTCACGAGCGGCCCCGAGGTCGCCCCGGGCACGCACCCACGCGTGGTACGCCGCGACGGTCGGGCCGAGCGCGGCATACCGCTTGTTGACCTCGCGGCTGCGGTCGGGGTCGGACGCGACGGCCGGTTCGGCCATCTCGCGCTCGAGCGCCGCGTGCTCGGCGACGACGGCCCGGGCGGACTCGAGCACGGTGGCCTCCTGGGTGAGGTGGGGGTTCGGTGGGTGCGGGTTCGGTGGGTGCGGGTTCGGTGGGTACGGGTGCGGTGCGTGCGGGTGCGGGTGCGGTGGGTGCGGTCGGTTCGGGTGCGATGGGTCGGGGAAGACGAGTGCGCCGGCCCGCTCCACGAAGGAACGGACCGGCGCACCGGAGCAGCTACTTGGCGGCCTTCTTGCCGTAGCGGGCCTCGAAGCGGGCCACGCGGCCACCGGTGTCGAGGATCTTCTGCTTGCCCGTGTAGAACGGGTGGCACTGCGAGCAGACGTCGGCGTGGATGATGCCGTTCTTCGCGGTGCTGCGCGTGGTGAACGACGCGCCACAGGTGCAGGTCACCGTGGTCTCGACGTAGTCCGGGTGGATGTCCTTCTTCACGATCTCTCCTAGGATGTGTCCGGGTCGGCGGGCTCAGCACCGTGCTGCAAGACCCTGGCGCCCCGACTGCGCCCCTCGTGAGGGAGGCGCTCAGGAAACGCGTCGCGTGCCGTGAACCGGTCCAGCGGTCAAGTGTGCCAGAGGTGGCGCACGGTGACCTAAACAGCCGTGGCGCCGCCGGGCATTCCCGGCGCCCACTCGTCGGGGATGCCGACCGCGCACCACCCCGCGCCCCCGACACCCCCAGCGACACGCAGGACGTCCAGCGGGGATGCCGGACGCGCACCACCCCGCGCCCCCGACACCCAGCACCACCGGGCCCCTCGACAGGGATGCCGACCGCGCACCACCCCGCGCCCCCGACACCCCCAGCGACACGCAGGACGCCCAGCGGGGATGCCGGACGCGCACCACCCCGCGCCCCCGACACCCAGCACCACCGGGCCCCTCGACAGGGATGCCGACCGCGCACCACCCCGCGCCCCTGACACCCCTCGGCCAGGTCAGGCCGCGCCGCCCCTCGACCACCGCCGGTGGGCCCGGACGACCTGCAGCATGAAGCGCTCCGCCTCCAGCCGCAGACCGAGGACCGGGATCCGGAGCACGCGGTCGTCGCTCAGCACCACCTCGTTCTGTCGCAGCGCGTCGTCGACGACGGCCAGCGCCAGCGCATGGTGGCCGCCGTCGACCTCGACGACGAGGTCGATCCCCTCCCACTCGACGTCCAGGTAGGCCCGCCCGCCGGGCAGGGTGCGCACCACCTGGCGGCTCGGCTCGGGGAGGCCGTTCTCCCGGCACAGCCCCGCGAAGTCGAGCTCCCCGAGCGACCGCACACCGTCGCAGAGGTCTCCGACGGCCGCCCGCAGGAGCTGACGCCGGGGGCGTTCCATTCGGGTGGGGCAGCGGTGCCACGCCGCGAGCAGCCGGTCGGGCGTCGTCATCCGTTGCTGGAGCACGAGGCACAGCACGAGCACGGCCTGGCGGTCGCTCGCGGCCCAGGCCGCCGCTGACACGGCTGCCGGCGCGACGTCGACCCTCGGCAGGCCCGCCGACCCCGTCGGCGGCATTCTCGTGCGCCGGTGCCGCCGGACCCCGGTGACCCGGTGGCTGCGGTTGCGCTTCGGCACGGACACGTCGGTCACCGTCGGCTCGAAGCCGGTGAGGCCCGACGCGACGAGGGCCGCGGCACCGTCGAGGGCCGAGCCGCCGCCGGTCTCCCACACGGCCTGCCACAGCCGCCCGGCGCCTCGGGGCTCGAGGTTGCCGATGACGACCGTGTGCCTGCCCCGGACGAGCCACCGCCCCGCGGCGACCTCGGTGCGCACGTCGGCCCTCGTCACACCGACGCCGCGAAGGTCCTTGCGGTGGGCCACTCCGTCGTGCTGCCGGGCGACTCGCTCGGCACGGCGGGCCCGCTCGGCGCGGGGTAGTCGGCGTCGGGAAGGTGGCATACCCCACTGTGTCCCCTCCGGAGCGCTACGCGCAGCGGTCGTCCACAGGCCCCCATCCCGACGGATGCCGAGCGCGCGGCACCCCGCGCCCCCGACACCCCCAGCGCCACCGGGCTCCTCGGCAGGGATGCCGAGCGCGCGGCACCCCGCGCCCCTGACACCCCAGCACCACCGGGCTCCTCGGCAGGCATGCCAGACGCGCACCACCCCGCGCCCTTGGCACCCCAGCCTGCCCCGAGGGCCAAGCGTCGTCGGTGGCTCCGCGTAGCGTGGCCGAGCATGAGGTTCGGAGCCGTCATCCCCTATGCCACCGAGCGCGAGTTCGCGCAGCTCGCCGCCGTCGCCGAGGAGGCGGGGTGGCACCAGGTCTTCTCGTGGGAGTCGGTCTGGGGGCAGGACGCCTGGGTCACCCTCGGGGCCGCCGCGATGGCGACCGAGCGGATCCGCCTCGGCACGCTCCTCACCCCGGCCGCCCGCCACCGCCCGTGGGACCTCGCCTCGCGGGTCGCCTCGGTCGACCGGCTCTCGAACGGGCGGGTCACCCTCGGGGTCGGACTCGGCGCCCTCCACGGCAACTGGCTCGCCTTCGAACCCGACGAGGGGCGGGCGGTCCGCGCCCGCAAGCTCGACGAGGTGCTCGACATCTACGCCGGCCTCATGGGCGGCCAGCCCTTCTCCTACACCGGCGAGCACTTCTCGGCCGCGCCCGTCACCGAGCTCGTCCCTCCCCCGCCGGTCCAGCGCCCGCACCCGCCTGTGTGGTGCGTCGGTGCCCTCGTCCCGGGGCGCTCGAGGCAGCGTTCGCTCGAGCGCGCGGCCCGCTGGCAGGGCGTCTTCCCCGCCGTGGCCGGCGGGACCCTCGACGACCCCGGCTCGCACCTCACTCCCCCGGCCCTGCGCGAGGTCGTCGACCGCATCGCGGCCCTGCGCTCCGACGCGGGCCTGACGATGGCCGGCTACGACGTCGTCGTCGAGGGCGACAGCCACGGCGGCTTCGGGGTGGTCCGCCCACCGGTGCAGCAGTGGGCGGATGCGGGCGCCACGTGGTGGGTGGAGTCGTGGTGGGACCTCCCCGACTCCCCCGAGGGCCGGGCCGAGACCCGCCAGCGCCTCGCGCTCGGCCCGCGGTGGTGAGCGGCACGGCATCCGGCACCGTCGTCCGTGCGGCGACGGCCGCGGATGCCGAGGTGATGGTGCAGCTGCGCGCCGTCATGTTCGAGGCCATGGGCACCGCGCCCCACGAGCTGGCCGACCCGGTGTGGCGGGCGGCCGCCCGCGAGTGGTTCCTCGCACGCACCGGCACGCCCGGGGTGCGCGTCGTCGTCGCGGAGGTGGCCGGCGAGGTCGCGGCGGGGGGCGTCGGCGAGGTCACCGCGCTCATCCCCGGGCCGAGCACGCCCAACGGCTCCGTGGGGCTCGTGTCCAGCGTGGCGACCTTCCCCGGCCACCGCGGCCGGGGCCTCGCGAGCGCGGTGACCGACGACCTGCTCGCGTGGTTCGCCGAGCGCACCGACGTCACCCGGGTCGACCTCTTCGCCACGGATGCCGGCGCACGCATCTACGCGCCGAGCGGCTTCGCGGTGCGCGCGTTCCCGGCGATGTCCCTACCCGTCGGGCGCTGAGGCCGGCCTGCTCGTCGACCCAGGAGGCCGCGAGGCCGCGAGGCCCACGATCGACCCCTCCCGCTCGAGGTGTCGCGGTATGAGCCGCCCGAGGGCCGGCACGTCAAACGGATGCCGTGCCGGCGCCTCCACTCGGGCCGTGCGGGTCAGGCGTCCTCGTCGTCGAGCCGGATCGTCGCGGTCTGCTGCACCTGGGTGAGGAACTCGTAGTTGTTCTTCGTCTTGCGCAGCCGGTCGAGGAGCAGCTCGATGCCCTGCTGGGAGTCCAGGGCCGCGAGGACGCGGCGCAGCTTCCACATGATCCGCAGCTCCTCGGGAGCGAGCAGGATCTCCTCCTTGCGGGTGCCCGAGTTGTTGACGTCGACGGCCGGGAAGATCCGCCGGTTCGCGAGCTGGCGGTCGAGCTTGAGCTCCATGTTGCCGGTGCCCTTGAACTCCTCGAAGATGACCTCGTCCATCCGCGAACCGGTCTCGACGAGGGCCGTCGCGAGGATGGTCAGCGAGCCGCCGTCCTCGATGTTGCGCGCGGCGCCGAAGAACTTCTTCGGTGGGTAGAGCGCGGCCGAGTCGACGCCCCCGGAGAGGATGCGTCCGCTCGCGGGCGCCGAGAGGTTGTAGGCCCGGCCGAGCTTCGTGATCGAGTCGAGGAGCACGACGACGTCGTGGCCCATCTCGACGAGGCGCTTGGCGCGCTCGATGGCCAGCTCGGCGACGGTCGTGTGGTCGTCGGCGGGGCGGTCGAAGGTCGAGGAGATGACCTCGCCCTTGACGGCCCGCTGCATGTCCGTGACCTCCTCCGGACGCTCGTCGACGAGCACGACCATGAGGTGGCACTCCGGGTTGTTCGTCGTGATGGCGTTCGCGATGGCCTGCATGACCATCGTCTTGCCGGCCTTGGCCGGGGCGACGATGAGGCCGCGCTGCCCCTTGCCGATCGGGGCGACGAGGTCGATGATCCGCGTCGTGAGCAGGTTCTGCTCGGTCTCGAGCCGCAGCCGGTCCTGGGGGTAGAGGGGGGTCAGCTTCGCGAACTCCGGGCGACGGCGGGCCTCGTCGGGCGTCATGCCGTTGACGGTGTCGAGCTGCGCCAGGGGGGTGTACTTCTGGCGGCTGCTGCGCCCACCGACGCTCTGCTGCTGCGCTTCCTCGCCCTCGCGGGTGGCCTTGATCGAGCCGGTGACGGCGTCGCCCTTGCGCAGGCCGTGCCGCTTGACCATCTGGAGCGGGACGTAGACGTCACTGCCACCCGGCAGGTAACCGGTCGTGCGCACGAAGGCGTAGGTGTCGAGGATGTCGAGGATGCCGGCGACGGGCACGAGGACGTCGTCCTCGGTGACCGCCTGGTCGACCACCGTGTCGATCGGGACACCCTCCGCGCCCTGCGCGCGGCGCTTGTCGCGGTTGCGCCCGCGGTTGCGGCGGCGGCGCCCGCCGCGGCCCTCCTCGTCGTCGAACCGGTTCTGGCCCTGCGTGCCCTGACCCTGCGGCCCACCCTGGGGCGGGGCACCCTGAGCACCCTCGACCTGGCCGCCCTGCGACGCGGTGTCACGGCGCTCGCCGCTGTCCTGGCGGTCGCGGTTCTGGCCACCGCGCTCACCGCGGTCCTGGCGGCCCTGCCGGTCCGGACGCTCCTGCCGGTCCGGACGCTCCTGTCGGTCCGGACGCTCCTGTCGGTCCTCGCCCGCCTGCCCCTCACCGCGCTCGCGGGGCTCAGCACGGTGGGCACCCGTCCCGGCGCGCCCGGACCGCTGCTCCGGCGCATCGCTGGCCTGCTCCCGCTGGTCGCGCTCCTGAGCGGACTGCTCGCGCTCCTGCGTCGGCTGTTCGCGCTCCGGCGTGGTCTGCTCGCGCTCCTGCGTGGGCTGTTCGCGCTGCTCGCCGTGCTCGCTGCGCCCCTCCCCGGCGGCCCGGTTCGGCCGCCGGCGCGGGGCCGCGGTGCTCGCCGGCCCGCTCTCGCCGTTCTGGCGCGCCTTGATGGCGGCGACGAGGTCGCCCTTGCGCATCTTGGCCGTGCCGCTGATGCCCATGCTCGAGGCCAGGCCCTGGAGCTCGGCCAACCGCATGGCCGTGAGCGCTCCGGAGCGGCGCGGGCTGGTGCCCGAGGTCGCCGCGGCCTCGAGAGTGGTGGTGTCTGTCACGAAGGATCCTTCCCCTCGCTCGTGGATGGCCTCGATACGGCCGATCATCGGGAGCCCACGCCGGGCCCGCAGCGCATGGCTGGGCGGGGGCCCAGGTCGTGGAGGGCGACTCGCGGCAGGCAACGGGACGACTACCCCGGCATCGACTGCGGTCGCGGACCCAGAGTAGCACCGCGCGCTGAGCGGGCCGTCGACCGCCGCGCCGCGGGAGGACGGGCCGACCGGGACCGGCCGGGTCGCGGCTCAGCCGCGCGAGAGCACCGCGACGCACGCCCCGCGCTCGGGGATGCCGGGCGTCAGCACCCGCCAGCCGTCGCCGCCGTGGGTGCGCACCGCGGGGACGTGCTCGCGCAGGGCGAGGACGAGCACGGACGGCCCGGCCCCGGAGATGACCGCGGCGTGCCCCTCGTGGCGCAGCCGGTCGACGAGACCCATCGACGCGGGGTACGAGGACCGGCGGGCCTCCTGGTGGAGCCAGTCGCGGGTCGCGGCGAGCAGGTGCTGCGGGGCCGCCCCGACGGCGTGCGCGAGCAGCGCCGCCCGCGCGGAGTTCGCCGCGGCATCCGCGAGGCGCACCTGCTGGGGCAGCACGGAGCGGGCCTTGGCCGTCGACAGCTGGACGTCGGGCGCGAAGACGACCGGCTCGAGGTCGGGGTGGACGGGCAGGTGCACCGTCGTCGTCGTCTGGTCGTCGTCGGACCACGACAGGGTGCAGCCGCCGTGCACGCTCGCGGAGGCGTTGTCCGGGTGGCCCTCGAGGCGCGAGGCGAGGTCGTTCGCGAAGCCGAGGTCGACGGCCTCGCCCGAGGCGCCGCGCGAGACGTCGTGCAGCGCCTGGGCGGCGACGATGCCGGTGACGATGGCCGTCGCGGAGGAGCCCATCCCCCTCCCGTGCGGCACGGAGTTGGTGCACTCGAGCCGCAGCCCCGCGGGCGGCTCGACCCCGAGCTCGGCCCAGGCGACCTGCATGGCGCGGTGCACGAGGTGGGTGCCGTCGAGCGGCACGGTGCCGGCCCCCTCACCGTCCACGGTCACGACGAGCCCGGGGGCCGTCGTGACGCTCGCCCGGCAGGTGTCCCAGACGCCGAGAGCGCAGCCGACCGAGTCGAAGCCCGGCCCGAGGTTGGCGCTGCTCGCGGGGACGCGCACCTCGACGGCGACCCCGGGCCGCAGCCGCTCGGTGCTCACCCGTCGAGGCCCAGGGCCGCCGCGACGCTGAACGCGTCGACCGGGACGCGCACCGGCCGGACCTCCTCGCCGTCGGGCGTGCGCAGCGCCCACTGGGGGTCCTTGAGCCCGTGCCCGGTCACCGTGCAGACGACGGTGGCGTCGCGCGGCAGGATGCCGGCCCGGTGGGCCTTGAGCAGGCCGGCGATGCTCGCCGCCGAGCCGGGCTCGACGAAGACCCCCTCGGTCGCGGACAGGACCCGGTGGCCCTCGAGGATCTCCTCGTCGGTGACGGCCTCGATCCGGCCGCCGGACTCGTCGCGTGCAGCCTCGGCCTGCGCCCAGGACGCGGGGTTCCCGATCCGGATGGCGGTGGCGATGGTCTCCGGGTCGTCCACCGGGTGGCCGAGCACGATGGGGGCGGCGCCGGCGGCCTGGAAGCCCCACATCCGGGGTCGCCGGGTGGCGACGGGGTCGAGCACCGCACCGTTGACACCGGGCGTGGGTGTGGCGTACTCGCCGTAGCCCCGCCAGTAGGCCGTGATGTTGCCGGCGTTTCCGACCGGGAGGATGTGGATGTCGGGGGCGTCGCCGAGGGCGTCGACGACCTCGAACGCGGCCGTCTTCTGGCCCTCGATCCGGGCCGGGTTGACCGAGTTGACGAGCTCGACGGGGTAGGCCTCGGCGAGCTTGCGGGCCACCGTGAGGCAGTCGTCGAAGTTGCCCTCGACCTGGATGAGTGTGGCGCCGTGCGCGACGGCCTGGCTCAGCTTGCCCATCGAGATCTTGCCCTCGGGGACGAGGACGGCGCAGGTCATCCCGGCCTTGGTCGCGTAGGCGGCCGCGCTCGCGCTCGTGTTGCCCGTGCTCGCGCAGATGACGGCCTTCGCCCCGTGCAGCTTCGCCATCGAGATCGCGGTGGTCATGCCGCGGTCCTTGAACGAGGCGGTGGGGTTCAGGCCCTCGAACTTGACGAGGATGTTGGCCCCGGTCAGCTCCGACAGGTTCTCGCACGGGATGAGCGGGGTGCCGCCCTCCTGGAGCGTCACGACCGGGGCGCCCTGCAGCATCGGCAGGCGCTCGGCGTACTCGCGGATGACTCCACGCCACAGGTGAGCCACGGCTCAGGCCCCTTCCACGCGCAGGACGGACGCGACGTCGTCGACGGACTCGAGCTCGGCGAGCGCGTCGACGGTCGCGGCGAGCGCGGCATCCGACGCGGCGTGGGTGACGACGATGAGCTTGGCCCGCTCCCCCTCCCCGGGAGCCGCCTGCTGCCGCACCGTCTCGATCGAGACGTCGTGGGCCGCGAAGGCCGTGGCGACCTGGGCGAGGACACCCGGCCGGTCGGCGACGTCGAGGCTGATGTGGTACCTCGTGCGGGACCGACCCATCTCGACGACGGGCAGGTCGGCGTAGGCCGACTCCCCCGGCCCGCGACCACCGGCCACGCGGTGCCGGGCCACGGCGACGACGTCGCCGAGCACGGCGGATGCCGTCGGGTCGCCCCCCGCTCCTCGGCCGTAGAACATGAGCGGGCCGGCGGCGCTCGCCTCGACGAAGACCGCGTTGAAGGCGTCGCGCACGCTCGCGAGCGGGTGGCTGCGCGGGATCATCGCCGGGTGCACGCGCACGCTCACGGCATCCCCGCCGTCCGGCCCCGTGACGCGCTCGCAGATCGCGAGCAGCTTGACGACGCAGTCCATGTCGCGGGCGGCCTGGATGTCGCCCGCCGTGACCTCGGTGATGCCCTCGCGGTAGACGTCGCCCGAGGACACCCGGGTGTGGAAGGCGAGGCTGGCGAGGATCGCGGCCTTGGCCGCCGCGTCGAAGCCCTCGACGTCGGCGGTCGGGTCGGCCTCGGCGTAGCCGAGCGCCTGCGCCTGCTCGACGGTCTCGGCGAAGCCGGCGCCGCTCGTGTCCATCCGGTCGAGGACGAAGTTCGTCGTGCCGTTGACGATCCCCAGCACCCGGCGCACGTCGTCGCCGGCGAGGGACTCCCGGATCGGTCGCAGGATCGGGATCGCCCCTGCGACCGCGGCCTCGTAGTAGAGGTCGACGTCGGCGGCGTCGGCGGCGGCGTACAGCGTCGGGCCGTCCTCGGCGAGCAGGGCCTTGTTCGCCGACACGACGGAGGCGCCGTGCGCCATCGCGCGCAGGATGAGCTCGCGCGCGGGGTCGATGCCGCCGATGACCTCGATGACGATGTCGGCGCGCTCGACGAGCCCGTCGGCATCCGCCGTGAACAGCGTCGGGTCGACGGGGACGTCGGGGCGGGGGCGCTGGGGGCGCCGCACCGCGATGCCGACGAGCTGCAGGGGTGCGCCGACGCGGGCGGCGAGGTCGTCGGCGTGGTCGACGAGCTGCCGCGCGACGGCCGAGCCCACGACGCCGCAGCCGAGCAGGGCGACGCGCAGGGGGGCACCGGGTTCGTGCGCCATGGTGGGGTCCATCTCCTCGCTGTCGGTCCTCACGCGTCCGCCACGTCGAGGGCGAGCAGGTCATCGATGGTCTCACGACGCACGAGCACGCGGGACCGCCCCCCACGGACGGCGACGACCGGGGGGCGGGGCGTGTGGTTGTACTGGCTGGACAGGCTCCGGCAGTAGGCGCCGGTGCCCGGGACGGCGATGAGGTCGCCGGGCTCGAGGTCGGCCGGGAGGTACTCGTCGAGGACGACGATGTCGCCGCTCTCGCAGTGCCGGCCGACGACGCGCGACAGCCGCGGACCGGCCTGCGAGCGGCGGCTCGCGAGGGTGCACGAGTAGTCGGCCTCGTAGAGGGCCGGGCGGGCGTTGTCGCTCATGCCCCCGTCGACCGAGACGTAGGTGCGGGCGTGCCCGCCCCCGAGCTCGACGTCCTTGACCGTGCCCACCTCGTAGAGGGTGAAGGTGCTCGGCCCGACGATCGCCCGGCCGGGTTCGATCGACACCCGGGGCATCCGTGTCGCGTCTCCGACGGCCGCGAGCTCGCGGCCGACGATGGCGGCCATCTCCTGCGCCAGGGTGGCCGTGGGCAACGGGGTGTGCTGCGAGGTGTAGGCGATGCCGTAGCCGCCGCCGAGGTCGATCTCCGGGCAGTGGTGGCCGTGCTCGTCGGCGAGCCGCGCGTGGAGCCCGACGAGCCGGTGCGCCGCCGTCTCGAAGCCGCCCGTGTCGAAGATCTGGCTGCCGATGTGGCTGTGCAGCCCGCGCAGGGCGAGCACGTCGGGCCGCTCGAGGATGCGCCGGGCCGCCTCGAGCGCGTGGCCCCCGGCGAGGGAGAAGCCGAACTTCTGGTCCTCGTGGCCGGTGGCGATGAACTCGTGCGTGTGCGCCTCGACGCCGACCGTGACCCGCACCATGACGGGGGCCACGACCCCGAGCTCGGCGGCGACGGCGGCGATCCGGTCGATCTCCTGCAGGGAGTCGACGACGATGCGGCCGACGCCGTAGGCGAGTGCCTGGCGGATCTCCGCGACGGTCTTGTTGTTGCCGTGGAACCCGATCCGCTCGGCGGGGAAGTGCACGCGCTGGGCGACGGCGAGCTCACCCCCCGTGCACACGTCGAGGTGGAGGCCCTCCTCCGCCACCCAGCGCGCGACGGCCGTGCACAGGAAGGCCTTCGCGGCGTAGTAGACGTCGGCGCCCGCCAGTGGCCCGAAGGCGGCCGCGAAGCTGTCGCGGAAGTCGGCTGCGCGAGAGCGAAAGTCGTCCTCGTCGAGGACGTACGCGGCCGTGCCGTGCTCCGCAGCCAGCGTCACGACGTCGACGCCGCCGACCGTGAGCCGGCCCTCCTCGTCGCGGTCGACGGTCCGCGGCCACAGCTGCGGCAGCAGCTCCATGACGTCGGTCGGCTGCGGCAGGTAGATCGGGGGCCCGCCATAGCCCTCGGCGTGGAGGGCCCCGGCCTCGTGTGCACGCATGGGTCAGCCGCTCACATCCGGTCGGGGGCGCCCACGCCGAGCAGGTCGAGGCCATTGGCCAGGACCTGGCGGGTCGCGTCGTTGAGCCACAGCCGGGTGCGGTGCACGTCGGTGACCTCCTCGTCGACGCTCGTCGGGCGCACCCGGCAGGTGTCGTACCACTTGTGGTACCGACCGGCGAGCTCCTCGAGGTAGCGGGCGACGCGGTGCGGCTCGAGCAGGTGCGCCGCCTGCGCGACGACGCGGGGGAAGTCGCCGAGCACCGCGAGCAGGGCCGCCTCGGTCGGGTCGCCGAGCAGCCCGGCGTCGAACCCGTCCTCCCGGCGCACGCCGTCCTCCCCGGCGAGCCGCGCGACGTTCGCGGTGCGCGCATGCGCGTACTGGACGTAGAAGACCGGGTTGTCGTTGGTCTGCCGCCGCAGCTCGTCCCCGTCGAGCGAGAGCGGGCTGTCGGCCGGGTAGCGCGCGAGGGAGTACCGCACGGCATCCGAGCCGATCCACTCGATGAGCTCGTCGAGGTAGATGGCGTTGCCGAGCCGCTTGCCCATGCGCTGGCCGGCGATCGAGATGAGCTGGCCGATCTTGACCTCGATGTTGTGCTCGGGGTCGTCGCCCGCGCAGGCCGCGATCGCCTTGAGGCGGTTGATGTAGCCGTGGTGGTCGGCGCCGAGGAGGTAGACCTTCTCGTCGAAGCCGCGGTCCTTCTTGCTGAGGTAGTAGGCCGCGTCGGCCGCGAAGTACGTCGGCTCGCCGTTGGCCCGGACGAGGACGCGGTCCTTGTCGTCGCCGAAGTCGGTCGTGCGCAGCCACACCGCACCCTCGGCGTCGAAGACGTGACCCTGCGCCCGAAGCCGCTCGACCGCTCGCTCGACGGCGCCGCCCTCGTGCAGCCCGCGCTCGGAGAACCACACGTCGAAGTGCACGCCGAACCGGTCGAGCGTGCGCCGGATGGCGCCCAGCTGCGCGACGTAGCCGAGGTCACGCGCCACCACGAGCGCCTCGTCGGGGTCGAGGTCGAGGAGGTCCGGGCGCTGCGCCAGCACCTCCGCCGCCCGGTCGGCGACGTAGGCGCCCGGGTAGCCGTCGTCCGCCGGCTCCCGGCCGGCGGCCCGGGCGAGCACCGACGCGCCGAACTTGTCCATCTGCGCACCGGCGTCGTTGATGTAGTACTCGGCCGCGACGGTGGCGCCGGCCGCCGCGAGGAGCCGACGCATCGCGTCGCCGAGCGCCGCCCACCGGGTGTGGCCGATGTGGATCGGGCCGGTCGGGTTCGCCGAGATGAACTCGAGGTTGACGACCCGTCCGGCCTCGGAGCTCCCGTGCCCGTACGACGGCCCGGCCTCCACGAGGGTGCGTGCGAGCTCGCCCGCGCTCGCGGCATCCAGGGTGATGTTGAGGAAGCCGGGACCGGCCACGTCGACGCTGCCCACGCCCTCGACGGCGGCGAGGTGGGTGGCCAGGGCCGTGGCCAGCTCGCGCGGCGGGACGCCGGCCCCCTTCGCGAGCTGGAGGGCGACGTTCGTGGACCAGTCCCCGTGGTCGCGGTTGCGTGGGCGCTCGACCCGGACCTCGTCGGGGACGGCGACGGTGACGTCGCCGGCGGCGACGGCCGCCTGGAGGGCACCACGGATCGCGGCCGCGAGCTGTTCGGGGGTCACCCGCCCGATCCTATCGACGCGGCTGGGTGCCCCTGCCGTCCTCCGCCAGCCGTGAGACGGCCTCAACGAGCTCGTCCGGGTCGAAGGGCTTGGACACGAACGCGTCGAACCCGGCGTCCGTGGCGCCGGGTGCGTCGTGGTGCATGACGGATGCCGTGACGAGCACGACGGGGACGGGGTCGAGGCGCGGGTGCGCGCGGATCGCGGCGATCGCCCACCAGCCGTCGTAGGGGGCCATCTCGGAGTCGAGGACGATGACGGCCGGGCGCTGCGCCACGGGGTCGATGAGGCGGGCCATGGCCTCGTGGCCGTCGGCCGCCTCCTCGACCCGGAAGCCCGCCAGCTCGAGGTTGATCCGCAGGAGGCGCCGGATCGGCTCGGTGTCGTCGCACACGAGGACGAGCGGGGCGAGACCCTCGGTCCCGGTCCCGGATTGCATGCGACCAACAGTAGGCTGCTACCCTCGCGGGGCGCTCGGAATCTCTTCCAGAGGCTCCCGGCGCGGGCCCGACCGGCCCCCGTAGCTCAGGGGATAGAGCACCGCCCTCCGGAGGCGGGAGCGTAGGTTCGAATCCTACCGGGGGCACCACCCAAACGCCCGCTGACCTGCCAGGATGCAGTCTGCGGGCGTTGCGCGTGCGCCAAGCGTGCGATGGGGACACAGCGTCTTCGAGTCATGCCGTCGTAACCACGACCTTGCCGCTCGTGTGCTCGGTCTCCATGTAGCGGATGGCGTGGGCGGCATCCTCGAGGCGGAACCTCCGGTCGATCACCGGCCTGACCCGCTGAGCCGCGACGAGCTCGGCAACCCGCTCGAGCGCCTCCGCGTCGGGCACGGCCTGGGGGACGACCACGCGGACCCCGCGCAGGCCTGCGTAGAGCTGCGCCCAGATGAGCAGCCTGAGCGGGCCTGAGAGGGAGTAGGGATGGTGCTGACCGTGAGGATGTCGGGTGAGCCGTAGCGGCGCTGAAGGAGCGCGCGGGTCGTGTGGCGGGCGAGACCCTCATCGTGGAGTGAGCGGTGGTGGGCGTCTGCTGGGGTCATGCCTACTTCACCTCCGAGCGCCGGAGCGTGACCACGGCGACGACGAGCGGCAGGACGAGCCACACGGCGGTCGTCACCGCGAGCTGGGACCACTGCTCCCCGGAGAGCCCACCGTTCAGGAGTGCGTCCTGGTTGAACTTGGGGTCCATCCACGGACGCAGGTCACGGAACCACTCCTGGTTGAACGCGAGGAACGCGAGCAGGCCGGGGGCGACGAAGGCGTAGACCATGTAGGCGACGACGGCGCCGGCGCTGCTGCGGATGAGTGCGCCGAGGGTGAACCCGACCAGCATGAGCGAGATGCTGCCCAGCACGAAGTAGCCGACGTCGGCGAGGTCCTGGTCCCAGACCGGGGTGAGGCCGGCCAGGGCGGCGCCGACAAGGTTGCCGAGCGCACCGACGGTGAAGGCCACCAGGGTGGCGGCCACCGCGACGAGGCAGGCTGAGGCGGCCTTGGCGACCATGACCCGGCCACAGTGCGGCACGAGGGTGAAGGTCGTCAGTCCACTGCGCTGGCTCCACTCGGCCGTGACCGACAGGACCGTGATGATGGCCAGGATGATCGACATCGGCATGCCGATCGCGAGGGTGAACTGGCTGTAGCGGAACTCCTCAGTGGGCGCCCAGGCGATGACGGCACCGGTGGTGGCGATTGCGGCCAGGCCGATGCTGGCGAGCAGCCACAGGCCGGAGCGTGTGTCGAAGGACTTGCGCAGCTCGACCGCGACGATGCGGGTCAGGGGGATGCGTGGGCTGGCTCCGTTGGTCGTGGTGGCGTGGGGGCGGGCCGTGGCACGCGGGGCGACGTCATCCGTGCTGGTGGTCATGCCGCTGCTCCTTGCTGGTGAGTGTGGATCGGGCTGTGACCGAAGCCTTCTCGCTGGGTGTCCGCGGTGAGCTCGAGGAAGAGCTCCTCCAGCCCGGCACCGTCAGCGGTCCGCAGCAGGATGAGTGGGATGCCCGCCTCGTGGGCGACGTGACCGACTCGTTCGGGTCCGGCATCCACGCGCAGGGCCCGGTCGCCGTGGTGGACCACGACACCAGCGCTCGTCAGGGCCTGCGCCAGCCGATGCGGATGCCGGGTCCGGACCTGCGTTCCGGTGGAGGTCAGCAGCACCATGGCACCGCGGTCGGCGTGGCCGCGCAACAGGTCGCGCATCGAACGGATCCCCCGACCTCCAGGCCCGGGTTGGACAGGTCCGTGAACCGGCGGCCGACGACGTGCGCCGAGCCGTGGGTCGGTGGGATGAGGCCGACGATGACGCGCATCGTGGTGGACTTGCCCGCCCCGTTGGGGCCGAGGAAGCCGGTGACGCGGCCGGGGGCGGCGGTGAAGGTGATGTCGTCGACGGCCGTGTGGAAGCCGTACCGCTTGGTGACCGCCTCGACCGTGATCATCGCTCGTCGTCCGTTCCGGCGGTGACCGGTGACGGCTTGAAGCCCTTGACCACGAGGTAGATCCCCAAACCGAGCTCCCAGAAGAACTCCGGGACGGCCGACAGGACCTGCCAGGTCCCGTCGAGCTCGATGACGCCGACCATCGCGGCGGCAGCGGACAGGATGAGCAGCGGCCCACCGACCAGCCCCAGGACGGCCAGCTTGCGCGGCACCAGACGGGAGCGGTACATCAGGTAGCCCAGGATCACTCCGTTGCCCACACCGACCACGAAGTTGGGCCCGAGCCCGAACGTCCACTCCTGGACAGTGACGAAGGCGTCGCCGGCGACGGTCAGCCCGGCTGTCGCGCCCGGGTCAGCCGCGGCGTAGGTCTGCCGCAGGGTCACGACCGTGAGCACGCTGAGCACGCCGACGGCGATGAAGACCGACTCCATGATCCGGGCTGCGACGTAGCTCATCGCGAGGCTCTCGTGCTGTCGTTTGAGGACAGGCCACAAGAAGGTGGCGGTGCCGATGTTGGCGATGATCAGCACGGCCTCGAAGACCGCGCCCCAGAGCACTCGGGTGTCCTGACCCGGACCGGTGACGTAGTCGCCGTCGAAGAGTGGCGGGTAGAACGCGACCTTTGCGGCGATCGCCGTGACGTAGGTGACGATGAACAGCCAGCCGACGATGGACGCGGTGGTCCGTAGCGAGTTCCTGGGCACGGGCCCACGTCGGAGTGTGGTGGTGGTCTGGAGGGTGCTCATGGGTTTCTCCTTGTCATGCGGTGGGGCGTACTGGTGGTGGGACGTCAGGAGAGGTCGACCTGCGCGACCGAGATGATCGGCACACCGATGTCCCGCACCTGGTGCAGGACCCCGTGCAGCGCCGCCTGGTCGGCGACCTGACCGCGCAGCACGGTGCTTCCGTCCTCGCCCGGGTCGAGGTCGAAGCCGTCGAACCAGGACGCCCAGCGAGGGTCCAGGCGTGCGTCGAGACGAATCTCGTAGCAGCCGCCCGGCTCGTCCCTGGTGGTCCCGTCCACTGACCGCTCCCTTGTCTCTGCCCACCGGTGGTGGCGGGCTCCGGTTGATGTCCGGAAACGTAGGAGTCGGGGTGATGAGGGCGCGTCATCACAGGTGATGAGCACGGTGATGATTCGCGGATGCCGTCAGGAACCGGCGTGCGGCGGCTCCGCGCGGCGGCGACGCCTCAGAGGCCGAGCTGGTGGGCGCGACGCACCGCGGCGCGTCGGTTGTTGACCCCGAGCTTGGCGTAGATGTGCTGGGTGTGGGTGCGCACCGTGCTCAGCGAGACGCTGAGCCGGCGCGCGATGTCCGGCCCGTCGAGGTCCGACCCGAGCAGCCGCATCACCTCGAGCTCCCGCTCGCTGAGTGGCTCGATGTGCGCGGGGCGCGGATCCTGTGTGCCCGCCAGTCCCTCGTCCCGGCTCCGCGGCGAGCCGCTCCGTCCGCCGCGCGGAGGTGCGCCGGTCGGTGACGGTGGCGCACCGGCGGCCGCGCGCACATCAGCCAGAAAGTGCGAGCTGCCGTCGAGGCGTTCCACCTCGTCGAGGAGGCTGCATAGCCCCTCGGCATCCTCGGCGATGACCCGAACCCACCCCTCGGGCTGAGCCACGGCAAGGGCCACGCGCAGTGACTCCAGAGCCTGTTCGCGGTCCCCGGCGGCGTCGCGGGCCAACGCCGCCAGGACGGCCACCTCGACGGCGGTACCGACCCGCCCACCGGCCTCAGCGGCCTCTCGGAGCCGTTCCAGGAGATCGATCGTGTCGGTGACCGTCGCGGGGTCCCCCGACAGGGCGTGCTCGGCGAGCAGGATCCGCGCGAGGGTGAGCAGCTCGTACTCGTGGACGTACGTGACGTCCACGTGGGGTCTCAGCCCTCGGTGCCCTGCCCACCGTCGCGCTGCGGCGAGGTCGCCGGCACGGACCCGGACGCGCGCGCGGGTCGCGGCCACCGGCCGCACGTTCGGGGAGAAGTCCCCGTTGTAGAGGCGGTCCGCCTCCTCGAGCAGGGCGTCCGCAGCGCGCCAGTCACCTGCTGCTGCCCGCACGTCCGCCATGGCCACCCGCCACCGGTAGGGCTGCTGTGGCAGGCCGGCGCCCTCCCCCAGGTCGGCCGCCCGGTCGAGATGGCGAACCGAGGCGACGGCGTCACCGTACTGCCAGGCGACGCGCCCCAGCGCGACCCACACGTCGGCCGTCCCGCGCACGACGTCGGTCGTGGTCGCGGATCGGGCGAGGTCCAGCGCCTGGCGTGCCAGGCGCTGTGCGTCGCCGAGCCGGCCGAGGGTGAGGGCCAGGTCCACGAGGGTCACGGTGCACCCGAGGACGTCGGCGACGTGCCCGGCTGCCTCCAGGTCCTTGGCTGCTGCCGTGTACGCCTGGTAGGCGGACCGCACGTCGCCAACCGTCCACGACGCCAGTCCCTGCAGCGCACGAGGAGCCGCCAGGGTGAGGCGGTCATCGGTGCCTGCCAGGGCCAGGGCGCTCTCGGCGTTGGAGATGGTGAGGTCGAGGTCACCGGCGACCAGGGCCAGTCCCGCCCTGTGCGTCGCGATCAGGGCAGGCAGCCGTTCCGCCTGTGCCCGGTCGCGCACGACCACGGCATCAGCCGGCGCTGCCAGCACCGCCTCCAGGTCGTCGAGCCGCTTCCCCACCCCAGCGAACGCGTTGCCCGCCATCAACGCCGCGATGAAGACGCTGGCCAGCACCGGCCGCCTTCGCACGACCTCGTCGGGGATGACGTCCATCCAGCCCCTGATCACGCCCTCGCCTCGTTGCCGGCGCAGGGCCGGCGCGGCGAGCTCGACGAGGTCGGCCGCCCGGACCAGGTCACCTGCCGCCACCGAGTGCCGAACCGCCGCATCCATCTCGCCGGCCTGCTCGAACCACGCGCTGGCACGCCCGTGCAACGCGCTCACGTCGATGGACGTCTCGGTGAGCAGCCTCGAACGAAGGACATCCACGAACAGGCGGTGGTACCGGTACCACTGGCGACGGTCATCCAGCGGCACGATGAGCAGGTTCCTCCGCTCCAGCGCGACCAACGTCGACGCGCCGTCGTCCTGGTCGGTCACGGCATCGCAGAGTGGCCCGCTCAGGCGCTCGAGCACCGAGGTCTCGAGCAGGAAGCGGCGCAGTGGGGCAGGTTGCCGGTCGAGCACCTCGTCGGCGAGGTAGTCGACGACGAACCGGTCGTCTCCGGCGAACCCCGCGATGAAGGCCCTCTTGTCGTCGCGGCCGTGAAGCGAGGCTGCCGCGAGCTGCAGGGCGGCGATCCACCCCTCGGTCCGGGACTCGAGGGAAGAAACCTCGCTGGCACTCAGGTCGAGACCGTGGACGTCGTTGAGGTACGCGGCCGCCTCGTCAGCAGTGAAGCGCAGGTCCTTGGCGCGCACCTCGACCAGCTCGCCCCGGGCGCGGAGTCGGGCCAACGGCAGGGCGGGGTCGGCACGGGTGCCGATGACCAGATGAAGCTGCGGCGGCCGGTGGTCGAGCAGGAAGGCCATGTCGTCGCGAAGGGCCGGGTCGTCGACGAGGTGGTAGTCGTCCAGCACGAGGGTGACTTCTCCCGGATGCACGCTCAGCTCGTTGACCAGCGCGACGATGACGCCCTCGAGCGACCCGGTCGCCGAGTCCAGGAGATCCAGTGCTGATGCGGCGGCGCCAGGGCTCGTGCGCTCCACAGCGTGCAGCACGTGGGACCAGAACCGGCGCGGGTCGCGGTCACCTTCGTCGAGCGACACCCAGGCCGTCGCACGCCCACTGCGCTCCTGCTCGGGCGGCGACGCGAGCTGCGCCAGGAGCGTCGTCTTCCCGAAACCCGCTGGAGCCGACACCACGGTCAGGGCAGAGGTGGAGGCACGCTCGACGATGACGGTGAGGCGACGGCGCGGGACCAGCTCCTGGTGACGCTGCGGAACGAGAAACTTGGTCTCCACCACGGGGTCACCCATCGGCGGCTCCCTTCGGTCAGACCGTTCAGTTGGAGCGTAGAGGAGTGACGCCTCGTGCGTCTGCCTGCCCCGGCCTGGGCTGGTCGACAGCTCCTCGTCGTCAGGCCGCCCGATCCACCGTGCGGTTCCCGGTATCGGCAACAACCTTGCCGGCGGCCCCCATGCACCGCGACTCTCGTCCCATGAACGACTACGACGTGGTGGTGATCGGCGGAGGCGCCGCAGGCCTGTCCGCTGCCCTGGTCCTGACCCGCGCCCTGCGACAGGTTGGCGTTGTCGACGCCGGGCAGCCTCGAAACGCGCCCGCCGCTCACATGCAGGGCTTCCTGGGCAGCGACGGGATGGCTCCTCGGGAGCTGTTGGCCAGGGGTCGCACCGAGGTCGCCGGCTACGGCGGCCACCTGGTGTCCGGTCGCGTCGACGCCATCACGCCGCACCCTGCCCATCCGGATGCCGGGCTGATGAGTTTCGACATCCGGCTCGACGACGGGTCCGCGATGAGGAGCCGTCGCGTGCTGGTCACCACTGGGCTGCGCGACGACGTGCCGGACCTGCCGGGCGTGCGCGAACGATGGGGTCGAGACCTGCTCCACTGCCCGTACTGCCACGGCCACGAGGTCCGAGATCAGCCCCTCGGCGTCCTCGGCGGTCCGCCGGAAGCGCTCGCCCATGCCCACCTCATCCGGCAGTGGTCCCACGACGTCGTCTACTTCACCACCGGGCAGCCCCTGACGACCACGCAGCGAGAACAGCTCGCCGCCCGTGCCATCGGCGTCGTGGACGGCCCCGTCGCCCGCCTCGTCGTCGAGGAGGACCGCCTCACCGGGGTCGAGCTGGCAACCGGTCAGGTGGTTCCCCGAACCGCCGTGTTCGTCCGGCCCCGCTTCGTCCCCAACGACACACTGCTCACCGACCTCGGCTGCGCGACCCACGACAACGGCTGGGTGGCCGTCGACGCCACCGGGCGCACCAGCATCCCCGGGATCTGGGCAGCCGGCAACGCGGTCAACCCACGCGCCCAGGTCATCACGGCAGCAGGCGAAGGCTCGGCCGCCGCCATCGCCATCAACAACGACCTCGTCGACGAAGACCTCCCGCTCGCCGTCACGAGCTTCAGGCTCGGACTCCCCCTCTGAGCCTCATCCCGCCCACAGCCAACCGGGAACTGGCGGCGTCCGGCGCCGCTCTCGTCCATTGGCACCACGCGCCGCCAGCTGGATGCTGGTATGCAGCCAGTTCCAACCGAGGACGAGGCGGGCGGCATGCAAGCACCTGATCCTGACTCGCCACGTCGAGGCGTCGGCCTGACGCCGCTCGAGCCACCGCGGGTGGGGCGGCGCTTCGTCACGCTTTACGCCCTGTCCTCCGCGGGCGGGTCCCTGCTCTTCCTCGGCCCGCTGTTGGTGTCGCTGGCACTCAAGGTCAACGACCTGGTCGGCATCCAAGACGCACCCGAGAACCTTGCTCTGGTCACCGGTGCCGGCTCGTTGCTCGCCATCGTGAGCAACCCGCTGTTCGGCCGCCTGAGCGACCGCACCACCTCGCGGCTGGGCATGCGGCGCCCGTGGATGATCGTCGGGCTGGTCGGCGGGGCGGTGGGAACCCTCACGGTCGCGCTCGCTCCCAGCATCGGGACCGTGCTCGTCGGCTGGTGCATCGCACAGGTGTTCCTCAACGCCCTGCTCGCCGCCCAGATGGCCATCCTGCCCGACCAGGTGCCCACGGTGCAGCGCGGCCTGGTCTCCGGAATCCTGGGCGTCTGCCTCCCAGCGGCCTCGGTGGCCGCCACCTACCTGGTCCAGGCCTTCGAGGGACGCCAGCTGATGATGTTCCTCGCGCCGCTGCTGGTCGGCGGCGTGCTCGTCGGCATCTTCACCACCTCCCTCCACGACCGCCGGCTCGACGCGGTCGACAAGCCGCCGTGGTCGCTGAAGCAGCTGGTCGGGACGTTCTACGTCAGCCCCCGCGCCAACCCCGACTTCGCGTGGGCCTTCACCAGTCGGTTCATGCTGGTCATGGCGTACGCCTTCCTGGTCACGTACCAGGCCTACTACCTGATCGACGAAGTCGGTGTGCTCGAGGGAGACGTCGCCCACCAGATCTACCTCGGCACGCTGGTGCAGTCCGTGGCCCTGGTCATCGCCTCACCGCTCACCGGCCGACTGTCCGATCGACTGCAGCGACGAAAGATCTTCGTCATCGCCGCCGCGGTGATCTACGCAGCTGCGCTGTTCGTCATCGCCGGCGCCAGCGGGATCACTGGCTACCTGTTCGGCATGGCCGTCGGAGGCCTGGGCTTCGGCATGTACATGGCGGTCGACCTCGCCCTCGTCGTCGACGTCCTGCCTGACACCGGCTCGGCCGCAAAGGATCTCGGCGTGATCAACATCGCCGGTGCCCTGCCCTTCGCCCTGGCGCCAGCACTGGCGCCGGCCGTTCTCGCCATCAGCGCCGACAGCTACTCCGTCCTCTACCTCGTGGCCGGCACCTGCGCCCTCCTCGGAGCCTTCGCCGTTGTCCCGATCAGGCGTGTCCGGTAGACGCTCGGGTCGAGAACCGTTGCAGCTCCGACACCTTGCCCGAGTCGTCGGCTCATCGGTGCGGAAGCGCCAGGTAGCCGTCCGCTGCCACAGGAAACCAGGTGCTCGCGCGCCAGGTGCGGTCTAGCGTGGAAAAGGTGCCCACACGTCTCGTTGCCGTTGCCTTCGACGCTCGCGAGCCGAGAGCGGTGGCCCGGTTCTGGGCTGAGCTGCTCGAACGGGATGCTGTGGACGAGCACGACGGCGTGCTGCTTCCGGGGGACGACATGCAGGTCGGGCTGCGTTTCGTGGCGGCGTGCACCCAGAAGGTCGGGCCCAACCGGCTGCACCTGCACCTCGCCAGCGCCAGTCCCGAAGGGCAGCGGGCCACGGTCGAGAAGGCTCTCAGCATCGGCGGACACCACCTCGAGGTCGGCCAGCTGCCCGATGAGGAGCACGTCGTGCTGAGCGATCCCGATGGCAACGAGTTCTGCGTGATCGAGGCTGGCAACGGCTTCCTCGCCGGCTGCGGGCCACTCGGCGAGGTCGCCTGCGACGGTTCTCGAGCGGTCGGGGTCTTCTGGCACCAGGTCCTCGAATGGCCACTGGTGTGGGACCAAGGGCAGGAGACCGCGATCCAGTCGCCGGACGGCGGCACCAAGCTGGCGTGGGGTGGGCCGCCCGTGGCTCCCAAACAGGGGCGGAACCGCCAACGGTTCGACGTGGCCGTCAATGACCTCGAGACCGAGACCGCGAGGCTGACGTCGCTCGGGGCAACCCGACTCGCCGACGTCATCGAGGGCGTCGAGTTCGCCGATCCGGACGGCAACGAGTTCCGCATCATCACAGCCTGAGGCTCGCCGGCCTGACGGCCAACGGCTCGGCGAGACACCGCGGGGCTGGCAGCCTCGCGATCTGCACCCGGGCAGGGCATCCTCATCCGACGGGATGGGTCGGTCAGAGGCGAGCGGTGTGTCAGGCGGTCAGGTTGTTTGCCGCGACCCAACTCATCTGCCCTTGACGACACGGGGTGGACAGGCGGCGGAAGGACTCACCGGGCCAGCCCAACCGATGAGTCGCTCACCGACGCCATGGGCACCCCTTCACAGGCGCCTGTCGACGATCCCGGGGTAGACGGCCTGGCAGGCGTGCAGGAGTGGCTCGAACTTGAGTGCTCGTGACCTCGAGCCCGACACCCTGAGCTTGCGGAAGAGCACGGCTTTGCCGAGCGGCAGCGTGCCCAGCAGCAGTGTGTGCATCGAGTCGGCGCTCAGTTCGGCGGTGAGCGTCGCATCGACCCCGATGGGCTCGAAGGTCGTGGCGACCGGCCGGGTCCTGCCGTCGACCCAGATGTCGGTCGAGGGGTCGTGCAAGCGGAAGTTGATCACCATCTGCTGTGCGACCAGTCCGTCCATCGCGTCGTCGTCGGCGACGTCGTCGAACATCTCGGAGAAGACCGCTCGCAGCTGCTCGGCGTCGGAGTAGGTACGGCCCACATCCGGAACCCTAGGGCCTGACTGTTCACGCAGGGTGCGGAGGCGACGGGTAGCCAACGGACGTCACCGGTACTCCCCGGACCCCGTGCCCTTCCCGGATGTCGGGGAGGGCACGTGGCCCTTCGGCATGGTGGGCGGCGACGTTGCGCTAGTTCGTCTCGTGGTCCCGCAGGCCGAATCCGGGAGAACCGTTGGACCGGTACTGAGCGTGTGGTCCGACCCCATTGACGAGGTCTCGCTCCATCTGGCGGAAGGCCACGAATGCCGGTGAGGGGTCGTGGCCAACCCGCGCTTCGCTGGCGTGGGCCCCCGAGGTGACGGCAGTGAGTACTGCACACGCCACCGCAAGGGTGGCGGGAAATGCTGTTCGGTGAGTCATGGTCGTTGTCCTTTCGAATCATCTGATGGTTCCCGCGGGTCTGTGTCGTGAGCACTCACGGCGCCGGCTGCGAGAGCAGGCTGGAGCTCGCTGCGAGAGCAGGCTGGAGCTCGCTGCGAGGGCAGGGTGGAACGCGCCGCGTGGTGCTGCGGGCGAGGGGTCAGTTGGTCGACGGGCGGTCTACTCGGGGACGAACCTGACGGACTGGCGGACCTGGTCGAGCTGCGTCACCGTCGTGGCCGTGGGGCTGCCCTCCTGGCGTGCTTCCACCACGATGTTCTGACCGTCCACCTCGAGCACCCAGAAGTCGACGACGACCCGACGGCCGGGCTCGAGGGTGGACTCGCCCTCCGTGACCGTAGGGATCAGGTTGCCGTACGTCCCCAAGCCGTCACCGCCCAGGATTCCTGCCAGGACGTACTGGTCCCCGGATGCCGCGCCCTCGCACCGGAGGCTGTCCGCCTGGATCCGGAGGTGGATCGCCTCGCGACCGAAGGCCGGCACCACGGTCGGTCCTTCAGCGACCGTGAACTGCGGGAGGTCGCTGAGGCGACCGACCACACCATTGACCGTGACACCTTGTTCCAGGGCGAGGACCCTTTCGGCGTCGCACTGCTGCGGGCCGGGCACCGCCCTGATCTCGTACACGCTGAGCCCCACCGAGCCGCCGCCGGACTCCTTCCAGACGCGATGCCGGAAACCGTCGGACGCCCAGTCGCTCCACGGCAGGAGCAGCTGAGCGCTGAGCGGCTCGCCTTCGTCGCCGATGCCCAGCCTGACTCGGTGCGTACCAGCTGTGAGGCACTGGCTCGCACCACAGTCCCAGTCCCCGAGCACCCCCCACGTGGGTGCCGAGGCCGTGGTCGTGGGGGTGGGAGGGATCGCAGGCCAGGTCGACGCCCGGTCAGCCCGAGCGAACCCGAACACCCCCATGCCGAGCACGGTGAGCACCGCCGCTGCCGCTCCAGCCTGCAGCGTCGTGCGCCGCAGCCGCCTGAGCTTGCCACGAGCCAAGATGTCGTGCGCGTCCACGGCCGGCGGCTCCAAGCGCTCGGACTCGCACGCCAATGTCGTGCGCAGCTCCTCGTCAAGGTTCATGCCGTCACCTCTCCGGTTGCCCAGGCGTCGACCCCGCGGCGCAAGGACTGCATCGCGTCGTGCCCCTGCGACTTCACCGTGCCGATCGAGCACCCCAGCTCCTGCGCGACCTGCGCCTCGGTGAGATCCTCATAGAACCTCAGGACGACCACGGCGCGTTGTCGTGGCGGCAGCGAGCAGACCAACGGCCACAGCAGGGCGTGCGAGTCGCTGGCGTCCTCGAACGAGGCCCTGACGTGCTCGGGAAGCTCGGGTCGGTTCACCTCGTGGTGCAGGAACGAGCGACGCGACTGCGAGATCGCCGTGTTCGACACGACCCGCCTGACGTAGGCCTCCGGAGCGTCCATCCTCCGGATCCGCCCCCAGCTCACGTAGCTCTTCTCCAACGCAAGCTGCAGCAGGTCCTCGGCACTGTCATGACCTCCGGTGACCAGCCACGCGAACCGGTAGAGCGGCGCCCACCGCGCGGTGACGAAGGCGACGAAGTCCTCGTCGTCGGTCCTCTCCACCACCGGGTCGTGGATCGCGTCCATGCACTATTGAACGCACGCCACCGACGATTTGGTTGGGTCCCACAGGTGAACCCACCAGCGCCCGGCAGGTGGGACGCCAGGGCCCGGCGCTGCCGCAGGGCCGTCGGACGCGGGCAAGCCGGGCGTCGTTCGTCACCGGAGGGTTTCTGGGTCGGGTGGACCCGGCGCCCCCGTCGACTCGCCCACGGCCAGACGCTGCCGTGAGGTGGGGTCGTGCACGTCACCAGCGCATTGGGCCCAGAACCCGCGGATGAGCGTTGTCGTTGCCGTGGGCGCTTCGAGCGGCACGAGGTAGGCGGCGTCGGTCACCACGGCGGCGCGTCCGTTCGGGATCGTCCTGGCGGCGGCCTGCCCCTGAGCTGGGGTGAATCCGGAGTGCTCGCTGCCGGTGACGAGCAGGGTCGGTGAGGTGATCCGGGGCAACAGGTCGGTCAGGTCCTCGCGGCCCAGCGAGATGGACCTGACCGCGTTGCGCAGCATCCGCCGGTTGGCATGCAGCAGGCTTGCGCGCACGAGGTGCACGGCGTCGGGGTCGTTGGCCCGGGTGTGAGCGGATAGCAGGACCTCGGTGACCCCGGAGAGCACCAGCTCGTTGGGGCCGAGTACCCCGTGGACGGCCAGCAGGGGGTAGGTCCGCAGTCGTTCCGTGCGGGACAGGGCCGCCACCGGTGTTCCGAGCGTGACGAGAGACCGGCACCGCCACGCCAGGTCGGCGGCGAACCGCAGCCCCACGTGGCCGCCCCAGGCGTTGCCGACCCAGTCCACCGGGTCGGTGACCGACAGCCGGTCCAGGACCTGCTCGGTCGCGGTGACGCACTCGCGCAGGCTGTACCGGCGTCCGGGGTCCCCGCTCGAACCGTGCCCGGGGCCGTCGATGACCACCAGGCGCCGGTGTTGCGCCAGGGTCGGTGCGACCCGGTCCCAGGACCGGCCATCCATGAACAGGCTCGGCCACAGCACCGCCGTCGGCCCGCTACCGACGACCCGGACCGCCAACGCTCCGAGCGTGGTGTCGATCATCTGTCGATCCGTCATGACTCCTCCAGTTGACAGTGTCTACCCGTAGTATCCGCTGTGGGTTGACAGTGTCAAGAGGGAGAGGGTGGGCACGGCGGTGACGGCGTCCGATGACGAGGACCGGCTCGAGTCGAAGCTGCTGCGGGCCGCCCTGCAGCGGCTGGCGAACATCCCGGCCGAGCAGCTCAGCCTGCGCCGGGTCGCCCACGACGTGGGGGTCAGCCACCAGGCCCCGTACGTCCACTTCGGAAGCCGCAGACGATTCCTGGCAGCCGTGGCCGGGACCGGCATGGCCCAGGCAACAGAGCAGGCCCGAGCGGTGCTCGCGGCAGCCACGGACCGCCCGCCGGATCGGCTGCACGCCCTGGCCGAGGCGTACCTGGCCTTCATCCGCGAGCAGCCGCACCTCCACGACCTCGCGAACGGGCCCACCGTGGCCAAGGCCGACCATCCGCTGCTGCAGCAGGCAGCGATCGAGTACTGGGGCCTGCTCCACGACACCGTCGCGGCCTGCCAGCCGCACCGAACCGCGGAGGCCGAGATCCTGCGACGCGCGGCGGTGACCTGGTCGACGGTGTACGGCATCTCCCGTCTGTCCGCCTTCGGTCAGATCCCCGCCTCCGTGCCCGCCACGGCCGACGAGCTCATCCACGGCGCCATCGACCAGCTCATCGCCGGCTGGCACCACGGCGGCGGCGACCCATCCCAGGACTCGTGAACGAGAGAGGATGGAAGAACACGAAGCGGACGATGGCAGGGTTCGCAGCGGTCATCACCTGCCTTGTCGTCCTACCCGGGCAGACCCGGGCGACCCCGCCGGGCGGGGTGGTCGGCACGCCGCTGATCAGGGGGTCGTTCACCGACGACGTCGACGTGAAGTTCAAGCTCTCATCCGCCGATCGAACGAGGTCGGGTTCGTGCGTCGGCCGGGCCTACCCCGCCGGCACGGCGTTCCTGGACTCGGGAGACGGCCGCGCCCACATCGCCAACAACGAGAGCGGCGTCACGACGGAGACCTCGGTCGTGTACTTCGGCTTCCCGAAGGAGCTTCACCCCGGATCGACGAGCCAGCGCCGGGCAACTGCGACTTCTAACCCCGACGGCGCGAACCGGCGGGCGCTGAGGGTCCCCGCGAGCGGCCCCGGCGGATCCAGGCGAGGGCGAGACCCACCTCGACGAGCCCGATGACTGCGATGACCGGCTGGAGGAAGAAGAAGCGCTGGATGAGCGCGACCTGCACGACGATCCAGAGCACGAGCCCGGCACCGGCGACGACCCCGACCACCCCGGCCCGGGGGTCGCGCCACCCGACGAGCCACGCCGTCGCGAGCTGAGGCAGGGCGACGGTCACGAGCAGGGCCACCCCCGGCCAGGTCCACGTGTCGACCGGGAGGGGGTCGAGCCACTCGCGCGGCATCCCCAGTCCGCTCATGACGAGCCCGACGCCGCCGTAGACCGCGCCGACCCCGACGAACACGAGGAGGGCGAGCAGGCTCGCCCCCTCCCAGCCCTTCGTCCCGGGCACCGCCCACCGGTGAGCCGCCTCGCTCATCGGCACCTCCTCAGGTCATCCCCACCATGGTGCCCCCGGTCTGCGAGCCGACCCCCCGGCTGTCCGCAGGGTCACAGGAGGTCAGCGCTGCGAGCCGTCGGAGACCTCGCCGACGAGCTCCTCGAGGACGTCCTCGAGGAAGACGACCCCGACGACCGAGCCGTCGTCGGCGACGACCCGCGCGAGGTGGGAGCCGGTGGCCTGCATCGTCTCGAGCACCGACTCGACCTCGTCGTCGCGGCGCACGTTCGCCATCCGGCGCACCCGCTTGGCGGGCACCGGCTCGACCCGCTCGCCCTCGTCGGCGTACAGGACGTCCTTGAGGTGGAGGTAGCCGCCGAGGTCGCCGTCGTCGTCGACGACAGGGAAGCGGGAGTAGCCGTGCTTGGCGACGAGCCGCTCGATGTCGCCGGGCGTGGCGCCCCCGCCGACGGTGACGAGCGCGCCAACGGGCACGCCGACGTCGGCGGCGTTCTTGTCGCTGAACTCCAGGGCGGCGCCGAGCCGCTCGTAGTGCTCGTCCTGCACGAGGCCCTCGTGCCGCGACTCGTCGAGGATGTGGGCGACCTCCTCGGCCGTGAAGGCCGTGGCGAGCTCGTCCTTGGGCTCGACGCCGAAGAGCCGGATGAGGGCCTTGGACAGCCAGTCCATCGCGTGGATGATGGGCGCGACGACCCGGGTCACCATGACGAGCGGCGGGACGAGCGCGATCGCGGCCCGTTCGGGGCGGGCGATGGAGATGTTCTTCGGGATCATCTCGCCGTAGACGACGTGGAGGAAGACGATGACCCCGAGCGCGAGCGCGAGCGCAACGACGTCGGCGGCGACCGGCGAGATGCCGACCCCCTCGAAGAGCGGGGTGAGCGCGTGGTGCAGCGCCGCCTCGGAGATCGCGCCGAGCAGGACCGAGCACACGGTGATGCCGAGCTGGCACGTGGCGAGCAGGATGCCGGTGCGCTGCATCGCGTCGAGGGCGATCCGCGCCCCGCGGCTGCCCTGGTCGGCGAGCGGCTCGAGCTGGCTGCGGCGCGCGGACATCGCGGCGAACTCGGCGCCGACGAAGAAGGCGTTGGCCGCGAGGAGGAGCAGGGTGAGCAGGATCGTCGTCACGCTCACGCCGACTCCTCCGTCGCCGGCTGACCGGCATCCGCGGTGGGCGCCAGCCGCAGCCGGTCGACGCGGTGGCCGTCCATGTCGACGACCCGCGCAGTCCACCCGTCGACGGCGACCTCGTCGCCGACGAGCGGGACCCGACCGAGCTCGGCCATGACCCAGCCGCCGATCGTCTCGTAGGAGGGGCCGTCCGGCACCGCCGCACCGACCCGGGCCCGCACCTCGTCGGGCCGCCACAGGCCGGGCACCGTCCACGAGCCGTCCTTGAGCGCCCGACCGGTGGTCTGGGAACGGTCGTGCTCGTCGCTCACCTCGCCGACGATCTCCTCGACGAGGTCCTCGAGGGTGACGACCCCGGACGTGCCACCGTACTCGTCGACGACGACCGCGAGCTGCATCCCGCCCTCGCGCAGCTGGACGAGCAGCGGGTCGAGGCGCAGCGTCTCGGGCACGAGGACCGCGGGCGCCATGAGCGCGGACACCGGCACGTCCGGCCGGCGGTCGAACGGCACCGCGATCGCCTTCTTGACGTGGACGACGCCGTCGATGTCGTCCCAGTCGGACCCCATGACGGGAAAGCGGGAGTGGCCGGTGCGCCGGGCGAGCGCGACGACGTCGGCGGCCGTGGCCGTGCGGTCGATGGCCGTCGCGCGCGAGCGCGGGGTCATGACGTCGGCGGCCGTCTGGTCGGCGAAGCCGAGGGATGCCGTGACGAGCCGGGCGGTGCCGAGGTCGAGGGTGCCGGCCTCCGCCGAGGAGCGTACGAGGGAGGCGAGCTCGGCCGGGCTGCGGGCTGCCGACAGCTCCTCCTGCGGCTCGATGCCCATCGCCCGAAGGGTGCGGTTGGCGACCCCGTTGAGCAGGGCGACCACCGGCTTCGTGGCGATCCCGAACCACCGCACGGGGGCGGCCGACACCTTCGCCGTCGCGAGGGGCAGGGACACGGCGAGCGTCTTGGGCACCATCTCCCCGACGATCATCGAGAACCCGGTGGCGATGACCATCGCGAGCACCGCGGAGGTCGAGCGGGCGACCGACTCCGACAGGCCGAGGTCCTCGAGCGGGCCGCGCAGCAGGGCGCCGATCGACGGGCTCGCGATGAAGCCGAGCACGAGCGTCGTCAGGGTGATGCCGAGCTGGCAGGCCGAGAGCTGGGTCGAGAGCTGCCGATGGGACGCCAGGACGGAGCGGGCCCCCTTCTCGCCGGCGTCGACGGACCGTTGGACCGTGGGGCGGTCCAGGGCGACGAGCGAGAACTCGGCCGCGACGAAGAGGGCCGTCCCCACGGTGAGGACGACCCCGAGGAGCACGAGCAGCCATTCGGTCATGGTCGGCCCATCGTAGGCGCGCGCCGACGGCTCCCCGGCCCACGGGTCCCCCGGGGGCTGCCTGCCCGGGGGGCTGACCCGCGTGCCACGCGAGCCTGCGAGGATCGTGGGCATGACACCACGAGTGAGCGCATGACCACCACGAGCGCCGAGGGAGCGCGGATCGAGATCCGGGGGCTGACCAAGCACTTCGGGCACTTCGTCGCCGTCGACGACCTCTCCTTCGACGTCGAGCCCGGGCGGATCACCGGTTTCCTCGGCCCCAACGGGGCCGGCAAGACGACGACCCTGCGGATGCTCCTCGGGCTCGTGCACCAGAGCAGCGGGACCGCGACCATCGACGGTCACCGCTACGTCGACCTGCCCGACCCCCTGGGCACCGTCGGGGCCGCCCTCGAGGCGACGAACTTCCACCCCGGGCGCAGCGGGCGCGACCACCTGCTCGTCCTCGCCGACGCCGGGTCGGTCCCGCACCGCCGGGTCGACGAGCTGCTCGAGCTGACCGGCATCCCGGCCGCGGCCCGCAAGCGCGCCGGGGAGTACAGCATGGGCATGCGCCAGCGGCTCGGGCTCGCGGCCGCGCTCCTCGGCGACCCGCGCGTGCTCGTGCTCGACGAGCCGTCGAACGGCCTGGACCCCGAGGGCATCCGCTGGCTGCGCGGCTTCCTGCGCCACCTCAGCAGCCAGGGCAAGACGATCCTCATCTCGAGCCACCTGCTGCAGGAGGTCGAGCAGACCGTCGACGAGGTCGTCATCATCGCCAACGGCCGCCTCGTGCGGGCCGGTGCGATGGCCGAGCTCCACGGCGCGCCGGGAGCGGTCGTCCGCACGTCCGACCCGGCCCGGCTCGCCGGTGCGCTGCGCGTGGCCGACGTCACGAGCACCCTCGAGGCCGACGGCACGCTCGTCGCCGACACGACCGACCTGCGGCTCGTCGGCGACGTCGCGCTGCGGGCCGGACTGCCGATCCACGGCCTCGAGCCACGCCGCGCCGACCTCGAGGCGCTGTTCTTCGAGCTCACCGAGGGCACCAACCGCAACGAGGAAGGGGCGAACCGGTGATCCCGGCGATCCGCAGCGAGTTCCGCAAGTTCTTCACGACCCGGCTGTGGTGGGGGATGGCCATCGGCATCTTCCTCGCCGGTGCCGCCTTCGCCGCCCTCTTCGGCTTCCTCCTCACCGGTGACCTGGACGCCGGCGCCGGGGGCCCGGGCGGCATCCCGACCGGCGACGCGACCCAGGTCGCCAACACCGTCTACGTCGGCGGCATCTCGGTCGGCTACCTCCTGCTCCTCACCATCGGGGTGCTCCAGATCGGCTCGGAGTACCGCCACAAGACGATCTCCGGCACCTTCCTGTCCACGCCCCGACGGCTGCAGGCGATGCTCGCGAAGGTCGTCGCCCTCCTCGGGATCGGCGCGGTGTACGGCCTCATCAGCCTCCTCGGGTCGGTGGGCGTCGGCGCCGTCGTCCTCAGCCTGCGCGACCAGGACGCCTTCCCCTCCTCGACGATCCTGCGCACCCTCGCGCTCAGCCTGCTCGTCCTCGGGCTGTGGGCCCTCATCGGCCTGGGCATCGGCATCCTCATCCCCAACCAGGTCGCCGCGCTGCTCATCGGCATCGGTGTCGCCTGGATCGTCGAGCCCCTCCTCGGCTTCGCCATGACGTTCTGGGAGTTCGGCCGCGAGAACATCGCGCAGTTCCTCCCGTCGTCGGCGACGAACGCCGTCATCGACGCGGTGCAGAACAGCCCCGACGAGGTGCGCCTCGAGTGGTGGGCGGCCGCCCTCGTGCTCGCCGCGTACGCCGCCCTGCTCGCCGGGTTCGGCATCTGGCGCACGACCCGGGCCGACATCACCTGACGGCGGGCGGGCCGTCGGCGACGGCGGGCGGGCCGCCGACGACGGCGGCCGGTCCGCGGGGCGCCCGGCGGACCGGCCGCCGCACGCCGTGCACCGCTCGCCCGTCCGACCGTGTCGGGCGCCTCGAGCGGGGATAGTCTTGGGGGGGTACCCACCTTCGCAGACGAGCCCAGAAAGAGGCGCATCCTCCGTGGCCGAGCAGTCCCCGTCCAGCGACCCCCTGACCTCCTTCGGACCGAACGAGTGGCTGGTCGACGAGCTGTACGAGCAGTACCTCAAGGACAAGAACAGCGTCGACCGGGCGTGGTGGGACTTCTTCCGGGACTACGAGCCCGGCGAGGCGGCCCTCGGTCGCGGTGCGGCCGCGGCGGCGAACCGCGCGGCCCCGTCGGGCAACGGGGCCCCCGCCCCCGCCCCCGCGGCGGGACCCGCGCCGGCACCGGCAGCGACCCCGAGGCCCGCGCCGGCACCGGCGCCCGCACCGCGTCCCCAGGCCAGGGAGGCGGCGCCGTCGCGTCCCGAGCCCGCCCCGGCATCCACCCCGAAGCCGCGCGAGGCCGAGGCGCCGAGGGCGGCCGGGCCGCTCGGCGACGCGACCCACACCCCGATCCGCGGCGCGAGTGCCCGCGTCGTGACGAACATGGAGAGCTCGCTCGAGGTCCCCACCGCGACGTCGGTGCGGGCCGTGCCCGCGAAGCTGCTCATCGACAACCGCATCGTCATCAACAACCACCTCGCCCGCAGCCGCGGCGGCAAGGTCAGCTTCACGCACATCATCGGCTTCGCCCTCGTCAAGGCGCTCGGCGCCATGCCCGAGATGAACGCCGGGTTCGGCCACGACGACCGGGGCAAGCCGGTCCTCGTGACCCCCGCCCACGTCAACCTCGGCCTGGCCATCGACCTCGCGAAGCCCGACGGCACCCGACAGCTGCTCGTGCCGTCGATCAAGGCCGCGGAGACGATGGACTTCGCCCACTTCTGGACCGCCTACGAGGAGATGGTCAAGAAGGCCCGGGGCGGCAAGCTCACCGTCGAGGACTTCCAGGGCACGACGATCTCGCTCACGAACCCCGGCACCATCGGCACGGTGCACTCCGTGCCGCGCCTCATGCAGGGCCAGGGCACGATCGTCGGCGTCGGCGCGCTCGAGTACCCGGCGGAGTGGGCCGGCGCGAGCCTGGAGACGCTCAACCGCAACGCCGTGAGCAAGATCCTCACGCTGACGAGCACCTACGACCACCGCATCATCCAGGGCGCCCAGTCCGGCGACTTCCTGCGCTTCGTCCACGCGCTCCTCCTCGGCGAGCACGGCTTCTACGACGAGATCTTCGAGAGCCTGCGCATCCCCTACGAGCCGATCCGCTGGGTCCAGGACGTCGACACCTCCCACGACGACGACATCAACAAGGTCGCCCGCGTCCAGGAGCTCATCCACGCCTACCGCGTGCGCGGCCACCTCATGGCCGACACCGACCCGCTCGAGTACAAGCAGCGCCGCCACCAGGACCTCGACGTCACGACCCACGGCCTCACCCTGTGGGACCTCGACCGCACCTTCGCCACCGGCGGCTTCGGCGGCCAGCCCTTCCTCAAGCTGAGGAAGATCCTCGGCATCCTGCGCGACTCGTACTGCCGCACGATCGGCGTCGAGTACATGCACATCCAGGACCCCGAGCAGCGCGAGTGGATCCAGTCCAAGATCGAGGTCGGCTACGCCAAGACGACCCGCGACGAGCAGCTGCGCATCCTGCGCCGGCTCAACGCTGCCGAGGCCTTCGAGACCTTCCTCCAGACCAAGTTCGTCGGCCAGAAGCGCTTCTCGCTCGAGGGCGGCGAGTCGGTCATCGCGCTGCTCGACCGCATCCTGTCGCGCGCCGCCGAGGACGACCTCGACGAGGTCTGCATCGGGATGCCGCACCGCGGCCGCCTCAACGTCCTCGCCAACATCGCGGGCAAGTCCTACGGCCAGATCTTCCGCGAGTTCGAAGGCAAGCAGGACCCCCGCTCGGTCCAGGGCTCGGGCGATGTCAAGTACCACCTCGGCACCGAGGGCACCTTCACCGGCGAGAACGGTGCGACGACGAAGGTCTACCTCGCGGCCAACCCGTCGCACCTCGAGGCGGTCAACCCGGTGCTCGAGGGGATCGTGCGGGCCAAGCAGGACCGCCTCAACCTCGCCGGCGAGGACTTCACCGTGCTGCCCGTGCTCATGCACGGTGACGCGGCGTTCGCGGGCCAGGGCGTCGTCGCCGAGACCCTCAACCTCTCGCAGCTGCGCGGCTACCGCACCGGCGGCACCGTGCACGTCGTCATCAACAACCAGGTCGGCTTCACGACCTCGCCGAGCAGCTCGCGCTCCTCGACGTACTCGACGGACGTCGCCCGGATGATCCAGGCGCCGATCTTCCACGTCAACGGCGACGACCCCGAGGCGTGCGTCCGGGTCGCCGAGCTCGCCTACGAGTTCCGCAAGGAGTTCCACAAGGACGTCGTCGTCGACATGGTCTGCTACCGCCGCCGCGGCCACAACGAGGGCGACGACCCGTCGATGACCCAGCCGCTCATGTACAACCTCATCGAGGCCAAGCGCAGCGTGCGAAAGCTCTACACCGAGTCGCTCATCGGCCGCGGTGACATCACGGTCGAGGACGCCGGGGCGGCCCTGCGCGACTACCAGCAGCAGCTCGAGCGGGTCTTCGTCGAGACCAAGGCCGCGCTCAAGGAGGCCGAGCAGGAGGCCGCGGACACGAGCTACTCCGGCACCGACGTCGAGGGGCACACCGGCCTCGAGCCGCCGGCGGCCCAGAGCCGGGGCGCGGACCGCACGACCCACTCCTCCACCGAGACCGCGATCAGCGTCGAGGCCCTGCACCGGCTCGGCGACGCGTTCGTCGACATCCCGGAGGGCTTCACGGTCCACCCGAAGCTGCGCCAGATGCTCGAGAAGCGTGCCGCCAGCACGCGCGAGGGCGGCATCGACTGGGGCACCGGCGAGCTCATCGCGTTCGGGTCGATGCTCCTCGAGGGCACCCCGGTCCGCCTCGCGGGCCAGGACAGCCGGCGCGGCACGTTCGTGCAGCGCCACGCGGTGCTCATCGACAAGGAGAACGCCGCCGAGTGGACCCCGCTGCTCTACCTCGGGGAGGGCCAGGGCAAGTTCTGGGTCTACGACAGCCTGTTGTCCGAGTTCGCCGCGATGGGCTTCGAGTACGGCTACTCCGTCGAGCGCCCCGACGCCCTCGTGCTGTGGGAGGCGCAGTTCGGCGACTTCTTCAACGGCGCACAGACCATCGTCGACGAGTTCATCTCGAGCTCGGAGCAGAAGTGGGGCCAGCGCTCCTCGGTCGTCCTGCTCCTCCCCCACGGCTACGAGGGCCAGGGCCCGGACCACTCGTCGGCCCGCATCGAGCGCTTCCTCACGATGTGCGCCGAGGGCAACATGACGGTCGCCTACCCCTCGACCCCCGCCTCGTACTTCCACCTGCTGCGACGCCAGGCCTACGCCCGGCCGCGCCGCCCGCTCATCGTCTTCACGCCGAAGTCGATGCTGCGCCTCAAGGCGGCCAGCTCCGCGCCCGAGGACTTCACGAGCGGTGGCTTCCGCCCGGTCGTGCCCGACACCGAGGGCGCGACGAGCGGCGAGGTGACCCGCGTGCTCATCGCGGCCGGCAAGGTCGTCTACGACCTCCTCGCCGAGCGCGAGAAGCGCGGCGACACGTCGACGGCCATCCTGCGGCTCGAGCAGTACTACCCGCTGCCCGCCGCCGACCTCGCGCAGCAGCTCGCGAGGTACCCGGGCGCGGAGGTCGTCATCGTGCAGGACGAGCCGAGGAACCAAGGCGCCTGGCCCTTCCTCGCGCTCAACCTGCCCGAGGCCCTGGCCGCCTTCGACGAGAACCGCGGGCTCAACGTCGTCTCCCGTGCCGCGTCGGCCTCGCCGGCCACCGGCTCGACGAAGAAGCACCAGGTCGAGCAGGAGGAGCTCATCGCGCGGGCCTTCGACCGCTGAACGGCCCGGGACGGGTAGCCTCGCAGCGTGTACTTCACCGACCGCGGCATCGAGGAGCTGCAGACCCGCCGTGGTGACGAGGAGGTCACCCTCGACTGGCTGGCCGAGCAGCTGCGCACCTTCGTCGACCTCAACCCCGACTTCGAGGTGCCCATCGAGCGGCTCGCCACGTGGCTCGCCCGCCTCGACGACGAGGACGAGTGACGAGACCGATGCCTGAGCAGCACCCGGATGCCGGCCCCGCGCCGATCGAGTTCCGCCCGAGCGCCGACGCGCAGGTCGTCCCCGAGGGGGCGCGCGACCTCGCCCTCGTCTTCCTCGGGTCCTCCCTCGTCGCCGGGGTCGGCGACCCCAAGGGGCAGGGCTGGGTGACCCGGGTCGTCGGGCGTACCCAGCACCCGGACCTCGAGCTCACCGCCTACAATCTCGGGGTGCGCGGCGACACCTCGGCCGACGTGCTGCACCGGTGGACCACGGAGGTCCCGCTGCGCTGGGCCGGGCGCACCGAACGACGGGTCGTCGTCTCGGTGGGTACGGACGACGTGCTCGGAGGGGTCTCCCTGGCCCGGCACCGCCTCAACCTCGCGAACCTGCTCGACGACGCCGCGGCCTCGGGGGTCGGCACCTTCGTCGTCAGCCCGCCCCCGACCGACGACCCGGAGGTCGACGCGCGGCTCGAGGTGCTCGTCGACGCCCAGGCCGACGTCTGCTCGCGGCGGGCGGTCCCGTTCGTCGACTGCTATGCCCCGCTGCAGGGCCACGACCAGTGGCGCACCGACCTCGCGGCGAGCCGGGTCCCGCACCACCCGGGGCAGGCCGGCTACGGCCTCATCGCCTGGCTCGTGCTCCACCACGGCTGGGCGGAGTGGCTCCAGATCTCCTGACCCCGCCCCGCCTCACCCGGTGGTCGTGACGAACTCCCGCACGAGGTCCGCGAACCGGTCGGGGTCGTCGAGGTGCGGGAAGTGCCCCGCACCCTGGAACAGCTCGACCCGGCACCCCTCGATCGAGGATGTCGCCGAGGCGGCGTGCCACGCCGGGATGAGCCGGTCGCGCGTCCCCCACACGACGAGGGTGGGGATGGGGTCGACCTCCGGGAGGTAGTCGTGCGCCGTCACGCTCTGCCCGCCCGGGTCGATGACCGCGCGGGTCGTCGCGAGGAAGGCGCGCCGGGTGTCGGCGTCACCGAGCGAGGTGAACCCCCGCCACACCTGGGTGATGTCCGAGCCCGGCTGCATGCCCAGCTTCTGGAGCGCCCGCCCTGCCGTGGCCAGGCGGTCGCGCATCCACCCGGACGCGATGACGGGCAGCACGTACTCGGCACCGGGCAGGGTCGCCGACCGCAGCAACGCGCTGACCTCGCGCCCCAGGCCACCGCTCGAGACGAGGACGAGCCTGTCGACGCGCTCGGGGAAGAGGTACGAGAAGACCATCGCGATGCCGCCACCGAGCGAGTGCCCGATGAGGGTGACCCGCTCGATGTCGAGGCGGTCGAGCAGGTCGCGCAGGGTCGCGGCGTGCGCCCCGAGCGAGTAGTCACCGATCGGCTTGGCCGACTCCCCGTGGCCGAACAGGTCGGGGACGACGACCCGGTGGTTGTCGTCGAGGCGGTCGACGAGGTGGGCCCACTGCTGCTGGCTCCCGAGCAGCCCGTGGATGAACATCAGGGCCGGCCCGCTGCCGCTGTCGGTGTAGGAGAACTCGTGGCCGTGCAGGATCACCGTGCGCTCGGCCGGGGTCGCGCTCACGGGGGCTCCTCGGGTGGGCGGGGCGAACAGGGCCACGTTACCCCTCGGTAGGGGATGGGTCCACCCAGCGTGGTGCGGGCCACAGCCGACGTCAGACCGTGAAGACGACCTTTCCGCTCACCGTGCCCGCGACCATCCGCTCGAAGCCCTCGCGCGCGCGGGTCAGCGGGAGCACCGAGTCGACGAGGGGCTCGACGCCCGCGTCGACGACGAACCGGGTCAGCCGCTCCAGCTCGGTGCGGGTGCCCATCGTCGAGCCGACGACACGCAGCTGCTTGAAGTAGATCTTCGTCAGCTCGGCCTTCGCCGGCGCGTCGCCGGACGTCGCGCCCGAGATGACGATCGTCCCGCCGGGACGCAGGCTGTTGACCGAGTGGGACCACGTCGCGGCTCCGACCGTCTCCATGACCGCGTCGACGCGCTCCGGCATCCGAGCGCCGGCCTCGAAGGCACGGTCCGCACCGAGCGCGACGGCCTGCTCCCCCCTCGCCTCGTCCCGGCTCGTCACCCACATGCGCAGCCCGGCCGCGGCGCCGAGCTGGACGAGTGCCGTGGCGACGCCCCCGGCGGCCCCCTGGACGAGCACCGTGCCGCCCGGCTGCACGCCGGCGTTCGTGAACAGCATCCGGTATGCCGTGAGCCACGCGGTCGGCAGGCAGGCGGCGTGCTCCCACGACAGGCCGGCCGGCTTCGCGACGACGTTGCGGCGCGGCACGGTGACGACCTCGGCGAGGGTGCCGTCGTGCACCTCGGACAGCAGGCTGCGCCGGGGGTCGAGGGTCTCGTCGCCGGCCCAGTCGGGGGAGGCGACGACGGCGTGGACGACGACCTCGCGCCCCTCGTCGTCGATCCCGGCACCGTCGCAGCCGAGCACCATCGGCAGCCGGTCGGCGGGCAGACCGACCCCGCGCAGCGACCAGACGTCGTGGTGGTTCAGGGCCGCCGTGCGCAGCCGCACGGTCGTCCAGCCGTCGGGGGCGACGGGCTCGGGTCGCTCCCCCACCTCGAGCCCGGAGAGCGGGTCGGTGGCGGACTGGCTGGTGCAGGTCACGGCGAGCATGGCCCCGACCCTACGACGAGCCGGCCAGGACGGTGCCAGAGGCGCGGTGCAGCGCGTCGCGCCAGTGCGGCAGCGGCGCCAGCCCGGCGGCATCCCACATGTCGTGCGAGAGCACGCTGTACGCCGGCCGGGGGGCCGGCAGGGGGTAGTCCTGCGTCGCGATCGGGTCGACCCGCTCGGGGTCGAGGCCGAGCTCGTCGAGCACCGCCCGGGCCAGCTCGAACCACGAGCACTCCCCTGCCGACGTGCCGTGCCAGATGCCGAACGGCGCCCCGGCGTCGACGATGCGCACGATGCCCTCGGCGAGGTCGACCGTCCACGTCGGCTGGCCGACCTGGTCGGCGACGACGGTGAGGCGGTCACGCTCCGCGGCGAGGCGGCCCATGGTCGCCGGGAAGTTCTTGCCACCGGCGCCGTAGAGCCAGGCGGTCCGCACGATCCACGACCGCGGGCACTCGGCGCGCACCGCCCACTCGCCGGCGGCCTTGGTCCGCCCGTACGCGGAGGCCGGGGCCACCGGCGCATCCGCCGGGTAGGGCTCGCGGACCTCGCCGGCGACGACGTAGTCGGTCGAGAGCTGGACCATCGAGGCCCCCGCGGCGCGGGCGGCCCGCGCGAGGTTCGCGGCCCCCACCGCGTTGACGGCGAAGGCGCGCGCCTCGTCGGACTCGGCGGCGTCGACGGCGGTGTAGGCGGCGCAGTTGACGACGACGTCGTGGCCGCCCACCTGCTCCGCGCACTGGGCAGGGTCGAGGATGTCGAGCCCGGGCAGGTCGGCCCGGGTCACCTCGTGCCCGGCCTGCGCGAGCACGGTGCACAGGTCCTGGCCGAGCATGCCGGCGGCGCCGGCGACGAACCAGCGGGCCATCAGGGAGCCACGACCTGCTGGGTGCGGGCGTACCTCGCCTCCGTCGCGTCCTTCATCGGGCGCCACCAGGCCTCGTTGTCCCGGTACCAGTCGATCGTGGCCGCGAGCCCCTCGCGGAAGCTGCCGTAGCGGGGGGCCCAGCCGAGCTCGGTGCGCAGGCGGCCCGCCTCGATGGCGTACCGCAGGTCGTGGCCGGCGCGGTCGGTGACGTGGTCGTACGCGTCGGGGTCCTGGCCCATGAGCTCGAGGATGAGCCGCACGACGTCGCGGTTGTTGACCTCGCCGTCGGCGCCGATGAGGTAGGTCTCGCCGATGGTGCCGCGGTCGACGATCGTCCAGACGGCCTCGTTGTGGTCGTCGACGTGGATCCAGTCGCGCACGTTGAGACCGGCACCGTAGAGCTTGGGCCGCACCCCGTCGATGACGTTGGTGACCTGGCGCGGGATGAACTTCTCGACGTGCTGGCGCGGGCCGTAGTTGTTCGAGCAGTTCGAGATCGTGGCCCGCAGGCCGAAGGAGCGCACCCAGGCCCGCACGAGCAGGTCGGAACCGGCCTTCGTCGACGAGTACGGCGAGCTCGGGTTGTACGGGGTGTCCTCGGTGAACTTCTTCGGGTCGTCGAGCTCGAGGTCGCCGTAGACCTCGTCGGTCGAGATGTGGTGGTAGCGCACGTCGTGCCGCCGCGCCGCTTCGAGGAGGGCGAAGGTGCCGATGAGGTTCGTGCGCACGAAGGGGCTCGGGTCCTCGAGGGAGTTGTCGTTGTGCGACTCCGCCGCGAAGTGCACGACCACGTCGGCGTCGGCCACGAGGCGGTCAACGAGGGGGGCGTCGGCAACGTCGCCCTCGACGAAGGTGACCCGGTCCATCACGCCCGCGAGGGACGCCGTCGACCCCGCGTACGTCAGGGCATCGAGCACCGTGACCTCGACCTCGGGGCGGGTCGCGAGGGTCAGGTGGACGAAGTTGCTGCCGATGAACCCGGCTCCACCCGTGACGAGTACCTTCATGGCCGCAAGGGTAGTGCGGGAGCCGGGCCCCTCCCCAAACCGATAGGCTCGCGCCCCATGAAGGGCATCATCCTCGCCGGTGGATCGGGCACCCGGCTGCACCCCATCACGCGGGGCATCTCCAAGCAACTGATGCCGATCTACGACAAGCCGATGGTCTACTACCCCCTGTCCACGCTCATGATGGCCGGCATCCGCGAGGTGCTCGTCATCACGACACCGCAGGACCTCGAGCAGTTCGAGCGGCTGCTCGGCGACGGCCGCCGGTGGGGCATCGAGATCTCCTACGCCGTGCAGCCCAGCCCGGACGGCCTCGCGCAGGCCTTCCTCATCGGCGCCGACTTCATCGGCGACGACACGGTGGCCCTCGTGCTCGGCGACAACATCTTCCACGGCACCGGCCTCGGCACCGCCCTGCGCGGGCTGACCGACGTGCGGGGTGGTCACGTCTTCGCGCACCACGTGAGCGACCCGAGCGCCTACGGCGTCGTCGAGTTCGACGACGACGGCACCGTGCTCTCCATCGAGGAGAAGCCGGCGGACCCCCGGTCCGACTACGCCGTCCCGGGGCTGTACTTCTACGACAACGACGTCGTCGAGATCGCCCGCCACCTCACCCCGAGTGCCCGCGGCGAGCTCGAGATCACCGCGGTCAACGACACGTACCTGCGTCGCGGGGAGCTCACGGTCACCGTGCTGCCCCGGGGCACGGCCTGGTTCGACACCGGCACGTTCGAGGGCCTCATGGACGCGAGCCAGTTCGTCCACGTCGTCGAGGCGCGACAGGGCTACAAGATCGGATGCGTCGAGGAGATCGCCTGGCGGGCCGGCTGGATCGACGACGACGCGTTCCGCCGGCTCGGCGACGAGCTCGTCAAGTCGGGCTACGGCGCCTACATCCACACGTGCCTGTCCCGCGGGCGGTCCGGCCGCTGATGGAGATCCGCCCCCTGACCATCGACGGCGCGTTCGTCGTGACCCCCCGCCAGTTCCGCGACGACCGGGGGGTCTTCCTCGAGTCCTTCCGCGGCGACCGGCTCGCGGAGCACCTCGGCCACCGCCCCGACATCGTCCAGACCAACGTCTCGGTCTCCGCGCGGGGAACGGTGCGCGGCATCCACTTCGCCGACGTCCCTCCCGGCCAGGGCAAGTACGTCACGGCCCTCACCGGGTCGCTCGTCGACTACGTCGTCGACATCCGGGTCGGGTCGCCCAGCTTCGGGCGGTGGGAGGCCGTGCCGCTCGACACCGTCGACCGGCGCGCCGTCTACCTCTCCGAGGGGCTCGGCCACGCGTTCTGCGCGCTCGAGGACGGCACGACGGCGATGTACCTGTGCACGGCGACGTACAACCCGGCGGGCGAGCACGGCATCCACCCGCTCGACCCGGCCGTGGGGCTCGGCCTCCCCGACGGCGTGACGGCCCTGCTGTCGCCCAAGGACGACGCCGCGCCCTCGCTCGATGAGGCCGGGGCCGCCGGTCTGCTGCCGACGTATGCCGGGTGCACGGCCCACGCGGCGTCGCTCGCCGCCCGCCGGGCCTGAGCCGACCTAGCGGCCTGGGCCGACCTACCCGGCCTGGGCCGACCTACCCGAGCACGGGTCGCTCGCGGTGGCCGGCCGTGGGCGCCAGCTCGCGCACGGCGGCCGCGACCGCCTCGGCGACCCCCTCCTGGAAGACCGACGGCACGATGCGGTCCACCGTGGGCTCCTCGACGAGGTCCGCGATGGCCCGCGCCGCGGCGAGCTTCATCGCCTCGGTGATCTGGGTGGCCCCTGCGTCGAGGGCCCCCCGGAAGATGCCGGGGAAGGCGAGGACGTTGTTGATCTGGTTCGGGAAGTCCGACCGACCCGTCGCGACGATCGCCGCGTGCCGGCGGGCGACCTCGGGGTGCACCTCCGGCGTGGGGTTGGCGAGGGCGAACACCATCGCATCGGGGGCCATGAGGGCGACCTCGTGCTCGGGCACCGTGCCTCCCGACACGCCGACGAAGACGTCGGCGCCCTCGAGCGCCGTCGCCAGTCGTCCCGACAACCCCCGGGGGTTCGTCGACGCCGCGAGCCGGCTCTTGTGCCCGGTCAGGTCCTGGCGGGCCGGCACGAGGATGCCGCGCGAGTCGCACACGACGACGTCACGCACGCCCGCCCGCTGGAGCAGACGGGTCACGGCGACCCCCGCCGCGCCTGCCCCCGAGACGACGACGCGCAGGTCGGCGAGGGCACGGCCGAGCACCGCGACGGCGTTCATCAGGCCCGCGAGCACGACGATCGCCGTGCCGTGCTGGTCGTCGTGGAAGACCGGGATGTCGAGACGCTCCTTGAGCTGCTCCTCGATGTCGAAGCACCGCGGTGCCGAGATGTCCTCGAGGTTGATGCCGCCGAAGGACGGCGCGATCCGGGCGATGGCCTCGACGAGCTCGTCGACCGAGCCCGACTCCATGACGACGGGGATGGCGTCGATCCCGGCGAAGTGCTTGAAGAGCACGGCCTTGCCCTCCATGACCGGCATGGCCCCGAGGGGACCGATGTCCCCGAGGCCGAGCACGGCGGTGCCGTCGCTGATGACGGCGACCGTGTTCCCCCGCGCCGTGTAGCGCGTGGACAGGGCGGGGTCCGCGGCGATGGCGAGTGACACCTCGGCGACCCCGGGGGTGTAGAGGAGCGACAGGTCGTCGCGGTCCCGCAGCGGCTTCGTCGCGTGTACCCCCAGCTTGCCGCCCTCGTGAGCGCGGAACACCGGGCTCTCCGGGTCGACGTAGGGGACGTGGGGCGACGCGGCCATCGGGGCAGCTCCTCGGGGGGTGGCACGGGGCCCACCAGCGGGGGCGGGGGCCAGGGGTGCGGATCCGAGGGGGGTGCCACTCGGTCGTTCGCGGGGCGCGGGGTGGCCGCGGCAGGCGGCCATCATGGCACGGCCGCCGCACTCGCGACAGGCTGCCCGGTGTGACGCCCGTCGCGCGACCACCGTCGCCGTCGGCGGGTTGCGGGCCGCGACGTAGTCGCGTCGCGGCCGCTGCCCGCGCGGGCCGCGGGAGCGCCGCGCGGGGACGAGGGCGGTGACGCGCGGGAACAACTGTTATCGGTGTGTGACGCACGTGACGCCGCTCGGTGGCAGGATCGGCCTCGTACCCGCGCCCCGGACCCCCAACTCCCCTCCCGGCGCGCCTCCTGAAAGGACCCTCATGTTCCGCACCCGCGCGCTGGCGGTGGCCGCCCTGGCATCGACCGCACTCGCCCTGACCGCCTGTGGGTCAGACTCCCTCTCCGAGGACGAGTCCGACTCGACCCCCGCCGCCTCGGTGAGCGCGCCCGCCGTTGACGAGGCCCTCGCCGCCAAGCTCCCCGAGAGCATCAAGAGCGCCGGCAAGATCGTCATCGGCACCGACGCCACCTACCAGCCCAACGAGTTCCTCGACACCGACGGCAAGACCGTCATCGGCATGGACGTCGACCTGTTCGACGCCGTCATGGCCAAGTTCGGCGTCAAGACCGAGTGGGTCCCGTCGGCCTTCGACGCGATCATCCTCGGCGTCCAGAGCGGCAAGTACGACGTCGGCGTCTCGAGCTTCACCATCAACCCGGAGCGCATGGAGCAGGCCACGATGGTCAGCTACTTCAAGGCCGGCACCCAGTGGGTGACCCAGAAGGGCAACCCGAAGGGCATCAACCCCGACGACGCCTGCGGCAAGAACGTCGCCGTCCAGAAGGGGACGGTGCAGGCCGACGTCGACCTCCCGGCCCGCCAGAAGGCGTGCACCGACGCCGGCAAGCCGGAGATCAACGTCCTCGTCGACGCCGACCAGGCCAAGGTCACCGCGACGGTCCAGTCCGGCAAGGCCGACGCGATGCTCGTCGACCTCCCGCCGGCCATCGCCGCCGTCGACGGTACGGGCGGCGCCCTCGAGCTGCTCGGCGAGCAGTACGACTCCGCCCCGTACGGCTACGTCCTCAAGAAGGAGGACACGGCGTTCGGCGAGGCCATCGTCGAGGCCCTCAAGCAGCTCGAGTCCGAGGGCACCTACCTGCAGATCCTCACGAAGTGGAAGACCGAGGGCGGCGCCATCAGCGACTTCGCCGTGAACCCGACGGTGTCCTGACACCATGACGTCGACGACGCAGGACCGGCCGGGCCCCATCGAGGCCCGGCCGGTCCGGCATCCCTGGCGATGGGTGGCCATGGTCGTCATCGCGGTGCTCGCCGCGATGCTCTTCAGCTCGTTCCTCACGAACGACAACTGGAACTTCCCGTTCGCGTTCGAGATCATGCAGCAGAGCCCGGTCATCGAGGGCCTGTGGAAGGGCACGATCTTCGGGACCGTCGGGGCCATGATCGTCGGCATCGGGCTGGGCATCCTGCTCGCCGTGATGCGCCTGTCGGCCAACCCGGTGCTGCGCGGCGTCGCGTTCGTCTACACGTGGTTCTTCCGGGCGATTCCCCGCTACGTGCTGCTCGTGCTGCTCGGCACGGGCCTGGTCTTCCTCTACCCGGTCTTCGACATCGGGGTGCCCTTCGGTCAGCAGCTCGCCGGGGCGCTCGGGCTCGAGGGCGACCTCACCTTCGCGCAGTTCGACTACCGCAGCCTGTCGAGCACGATCTGGGTCGGCATCGTCGGCCTCGGGCTCTCGGAGGCGGCCTACATGGCCGAGATCGCGCGCGCCGGCATCCTGTCGGTCGACAAGGGCCAGTCCGAGGCCGCCCAGGCACTGGGGATGCCGCCCGGCAAGACGATGCGACGCATCGTCCTCCCCCAGGCCATGCGGGTCATCGTGCCACCGACCGGCAACGAGACCATCGCCATGGTCAAGGACACCTCGCTGCTCATCGCCGTGCCCGTCATCGTCGAGCTGTTCTACCAGTCGTACCAGTTCGGCCAGCGCACCTTCCAGATCATGCCCGGCATCGTCGCGGCGACGCTGTGGTACCTCATCGTGTGCTCGATCCTCATGGTCGGCCAGTCCTACCTCGAGCGGTACTTCGGCCGAGGCTTCGGCGCGGTCCCCAAGAAGACCCAGCAGAAGCTCACCAAGATCGGGGCCGACCACTGATGGCGCAGACCACTCCCCAGGGCGTCGACCGCGGGCAGCCCCTCGTCCACGCCGTCAACGTCACGAAGGCCTTCCACGGCACCGAGGTGCTCAAGGGCATCGACATGGACGTCCACCGCGGCGAGGTCGTCGTGCTCCTCGGCCCGTCGGGGTCGGGCAAGACGACCTTCCTGCGGTGCATCAACCAGCTCGAGACGATCGACGGCGGCCGGATCTGGGTCGACGGTGACCTCATGGGCTACGAGGACCGCGGTGGCACGCTCCACCGCCTCACCGACAAGCGGATCGCGGCCCAGCGCCGCGACATCGGGATGTGCTTCCAGCGCTTCAACCTCTTCCCGCACAAGACCGTGCTCGAGAACGTCATCGAGGCGCCGAGACAGGTCAAGGGGGTGTCGAAGGGCGCCGCCACGGAGAAGGCGCTCGAGCTGCTCGCCCAGGTCGGCCTCGAGGACAAGCCGGCCGCCTACCCGGCGCAGCTCTCGGGCGGCCAGCAGCAGCGGGTCGCCATCGCGCGAGCCCTCGCCATGGACCCCAAGCTCATGCTCTTCGACGAGCCCACGAGCGCACTCGACCCGGAACTCGTCGGCGAGGTGCTCAAGGTCATGCGCGACCTGGCCCAGGGCGGCATGACGATGATCGTCGTCACCCACGAGATGGGCTTCGCGCGCGAGGTCGCCGACCGGGTCGTCTTCATGGATGCCGGCGTCGTCGTCGAGGAGGGTCCGCCCGCCCAGGTCATCGGCAACCCCCAGCACAACCGCACCCGGGCCTTCCTGTCGCGCATGCGTCAGGAGGAGGCCGCCCACGCCGAGGCGATCGTCGCGACCGTCACCACGAACGCGGAGGTGCTCGCCGCGGCTGCGGCACTGGCGGAGGAGGAGGAGCGCGCGGGCCGCTCGCCGGACGAGGACCAGCGCGCCCGGTGACCCGCGGCCGCCAGGGGCGCGCCCGGATGCCGCGTCCCGCGCTCGTGCGGGTCCGTGGACGCTCGATGATGCCCACCTACCAGGACGGCGACGTGCTGCTCGTGCTCCGGGGCGCACGACCGCGTCCCGGGCGGGTCGCGGTCGTGCGGCTCCCGCCGGACGCCCACGGCATCCCGAGACCACTGTCGGTCAAGCGGGTCCGCGGAGCCGATCCCGACGACCCGGACCGGTGGTGGGTCGACTCCGACAACGCGGCCGAGGGTGTGACGTCCTTCGACGTCGGGTCGCTGGCCGACGAGGACGTCGTGGCGGTCGCCGTCGGGATGGTGTGGCGCCCGCTGGGGTAGGTTGAGCGAGACCGTACGTCCCCCCACCTCAGGAGAGAGAGACCATGCTGTCCCTGTTCCGCATCACCGACGTCTCGGCACACTGCGACCTGCCCTGCGGCGTCTACGACCCCGCCCAGGCCCGCATCGAGGCGGAGTCCATCAAGGCGATCATCGCCAAGGTCGCGGACAACGACGACCCCGACTTCCGCACCCGGGCGATCCTCATCAAGGAGCAGCGGTCCGAGCTCGTGAAGCACCACCTCTGGGTGCTGTGGACCGACTACTTCAAGGCACCGCACTTCGAGAAGTACCCCGAGCTGCACACCCTGTTCAACGAGGCCACCAAGCTCGCCGGCGCCTCCGGCACCAAGGGTGAGCTCGACGCCGCCAAGGCCGACGAGCTGCTTGCCAAGATCGACGAGATCGCGCGCATCTTCGCGGAGACCAAGAAGGCCTGACGCCACGACACGACCCCGCGGGGCATCCTCGACGATGTGTCGAGGGCGCCCCGCGGCCGTTGTTCCCGGGCGTCCGGTACGGCTGGCATGAGCACCTCCGCCATGGGCAGCACCGCGGCGCCACCGACGCTCAGGCCGGCCGACGGAGGGTGTCCGCCCGCTCGGGGTCGCCGGCTCGCTGGGAGCGCCGTGCGTCGGACTCCGTGGCGGGTGTGGCGGGGACGGAGGAGTGCTCGGCGCCGAGGTCCTGGTCGTCTGCGGGCCGGGGGATGTCCGGGCCGGGCGCCGCGTCCCAGCCCCACCCGGTGATCGGCGGCGCGGTGGAGCGGTAGGGGTGCCCGGTCGGGGTCGTCACCTCGACCTGCCGCGGCCGGTTCCGTCCCGACAGGCCGTCGTCGATGACCCGCACCGACCACCCCGGGGCCTCCTTGACCTGGTTGCACCTCGCGCACCGCCCGTCGCCGTTGCCGTACCCGGTCACCCCGCCGGCCCGGGCCGGGTGGGCGTGGTCGGCGTGCACGATCGGGGCCTGGCACCACGGGGTGGTGCACACGTCGTCGCGCAGCACCAGCATCCGGCGCAGCAACCCCGAGAACGTGCGCCGTCGTGAGTCCATGCCGACCAGGTCGCGCCCGTCCGGGCTGGTGTACAGGCGCCGCAGCCACACCCGCGCCACCCGCGAACCCGCCTCTCCCGTGCGGGCCGGGGTTCCCTGGCCGGTGCCGACGGCGGACCCGGGCGCCGGTGGGTGCGAACGCTCGAGCGGCGCGCTGGGGCCAGGCCGCGCACGCCCAGACGACGGCCCACCACGCGGTGGCCTGCCCGGCGGCTGCCCACGCCGGGGTCGAGCCCGGGCGTCCCCGGCACCCGCAGCTGGGTCGGGCAAGGCCGTTTGCGGCTCGTCGTCGTCACGTCCAGCCTCATCGCACCCGGCGTCGTCTGGTGCATCGTCGTCAGCGTCGTCGCTCAGGGCGTCCAGGACGGGCTCGTCGAGCCCGGTGTCCTCACGTGCAGCGTCCTCGGTCGCCCCGTCGGGCACGGGCTCGTCGGGCACGTGGTCGTCGGGCACGGTGTCGTCACCTGCGGCGTCGTCGGGTTCGTCCTCGTCCTCGTCGTCGGGGTCGAGGTTCTCGCGCAGCCAGGCCCGGGCGATCGGGGCGGGCACACTGCCGTGGCCGGGGATACGGGCCGGTTCGTTGACCGAGCGTTTGGGATCCCCGACCCCGAACAACGCCATGTCGGTGATCACCAGGTGCACCTCCACCGCAGT
>NZ_BAABGM010000005.1:0-1446 GCF_039541575.1 Fodinibacter luteus
CCTGACCCACACGCCCAACCGAAGGATCAACCTCGTACACCACCCCAGCGGACTTGACCGTCGACGACTGCCCATACCGCGGTCATCGCGATCGACAGGCGGCCGAAGTGACGCTGATACGCCTGCCCGTGCCCGCGTTGCCTAGGTGCCGAAGCCTAGGAAGACGAGTAGGCGCCGTTCGAACTCGACCAGTGTCGTCGTCTCTAGTCGTCCGAGCACCGTGCCCACGTTGCTCCTGCGGACCGTCGTGATCTTGTCGACCATCAAGAAGCTGTCTTGTCCTAGGCCGTTGCCCTCGTCGGCGGCCACGGGAACCCGCATCAGGGGAGCGTCAACCACGGTGCTGGTGAAAGGGCAGACCGTGACCGACTCGGTGGCATCGAAGCGGTCATCCTGAACAACGAGTGCCGGTCGCGGTTTGCGTGCATAGACACCACCGGAGACGGTGACGATGTCCCCGCGTCTCATTCGCCCCAGTCTTCGGAGATGGCCTCGACGAAGTCCATGTCATCGTTCGCGCGATCGGCCGCGCCGACGAGCGCGGACTGGCGGTGAGCCTCGGCAGCGAAGTCGGGAGAGCGCACATCGGGCACCCAGATCTGAACCGGACGCAGGCCCTGGGCTCGCATCCGGGCCCGGTACGCGTTCACGCGCTCCTTCACAGCCATGACGCCATGTTACATGTAACAGATCGGTGGAACAAGCATTCGACGGCGCCCAGGAGTCAGGAACAGCACGCCGCGTGCAGAGCCAATCTCCGCTGACGCGCCCGACTGGCGGCTACTGACGCAGGTCCTCCAGTCGTTGAACGTCTTGCCGGACATGGCGTTGGCGTGCACGCTGACCGCGGCGGGTTGCACCCTGTTCATGCGTTTCCGGGTCACCTGGAGGGGGTGACGAAGGGGACACCCTGAACGGGCCTCCGGGCCCTTGACGCCGCCATGACCCGGGCGAACGCTGGATGTGGACGGACCTGCGAAAGGAGGCTCTGTCATGCAGTGGGATCTGGGAATCGACGGGTTGCTCTACCTCGCCGCCATGTCACTGGCGTTCGGGGTGCTGGCCGCGTTGCTCGTCGGCAAGGGCGCGGCATACCGGCTCTGGGCGGGCGCCATCACGACCACGGCTTGCTTCGGCATCGGGCTGTTCGTCAGCGAGGTGCTGTTCGGCTGGGCGACCGAGGAGGAGCTGCAGCCCAACATTGACGGCTTGTCGCGTGACGAGGCGCTGCTGTCCAGCGTGGTGACGACGGTGATCGTGGTGCTGGTGATGAGGTACTTGGGCCGAAGGTCGAAGAGCGAGGCCTCGCACGTCGACTGGCACGTCGGGCGGCACCACCACGCCTGAGCTACTGGCAGTCCGCCCCGCGCAGGTTGCCTGGCTCGAACAGTGTGCAACCCGATTTGCTACGGCTCGCCCGAGTGAGCAGCAAGTAGTGGTCTGCTC
>NZ_BAABGM010000006.1:0-4987 GCF_039541575.1 Fodinibacter luteus
GTAGTCGTGGGTGCGCTTCTCGGGCATGCCGGGCATCATCGGCAGCACCGGTGCGGACCGGGCCAGTGCTTGGACTTGGCTCTTCTCGTCCACGCAGAGCACGACGGCGCTCTCGGGCGGATCCAGGTACAGCCCGACCACGTCGTAGACCTTCTCCACGAACAGCGGGTCCTTGGACAGCTTGAACGTGTCCGCCCGGTGCGGCTTGAGGTCGAACGCCTTCCAGATCCGCCCGATCGTGGTCTTGGACAGCCCGGTGCGCTGAGCCATCGACGCCCGAGACCAGTGTCGCGTTCGCCGGGGTCGACTCCAGCGTGGCGACCACGACGTCCTCGACCTGGTCGACGGTGATCGACGGCGGCCGGCCCGGGCGGGCCTCGTCCATCAGCCCGTCGAGCCGGTCGGTCACGAACCTGGCGCGCCACTTGCCCACCGTCGCCGGTACGCAGTTCAGCTTCGCTGCAACGGCTTTGTTGTCCAGACCGTCCGCGCAGGCCAGCACGATCTTGGACCGCAGCGCCAACGACTGAGACGACTTCGCCCGCCGCGACCACCGCACCAGCTGCGCCCGCTCCTCATCACTGAGGACCAGCTCGGCTTTCGGTCGACCTGTTCTCGCCACACCCGATTCTACAATTTATCTTACGAACTTCCGGTGCGACACACTAGCCGCAGGTAGCGCTTCGGCAAGCCCGCCCGACCACTTCGTCCAGGCGTCCAACGAAAGCTTCCAGTTCACCGTCGACTGCGGCACCTTCGAGGCGCACGTGGCTGGCACCGTTTCCGACCGGTTCACTGTGTTCTTCGACGCCGAGGGAAACGTGACTCGTTTCACCGAGTTCGTCTCGGCACCGCGCGACGTGTGGACCAACGCGGAGACCGGCCAGTCGATCGTCGTGCGCGGCCATTTCGTGCAAATCCACAATCGCATCCCGGGCACCGACGAGTTCGACCGCACAGTGACCGGCTTCCGGTACATGGTTAACGAGCCAGAGGAAGGCGTGACGATCAAGGACGCGGGTCGGATCGTTTACGAGGACCTGAACGAGTCGACGTGGCGCGACGTCGCGGGCCGTCACGACTTCGCTGACGAAGCGCTGATCGGCCCAACTCTCTGCGCGGCTCTCGCCCGCCCGTGAGGTGCTGATGAAACGGCCGTTGCAAGCAGCCTCATCCGGCACCCGACACGGCTGAGTCTTACCAACGACGACGTGGCGAGCACCGCGTTCTGCGCGGACGGCGGCCTCCGGTACGAGCCCTAGCAATCGCACGCACGCCGCAAATCGGATGAGTGCCCAGGTGTCGCAAGAGACGAACCTTGATGTTCGCGCTCATGCGATGCCCGAGAACTGGCTGCGGGTACACGGAGGGGTCCGCGGTGCCGGTCGCACCGTCCCACTGGTCGTCCCAGGCGCGTGCCGCCGCTTGTGGACGTTGCTCGGTCTCAGCCGCCGGGCCGGTGTGGCTGGAACTCTCGTAGGGCTGGTGGATGTGCCCCGGAGTAACCGAGCCACCATCCCGGGCGCCACCGGGGGCCCTCAGCCCTGGACGCGGGTCTGAGGAACCACCCGCGTTGGCTATGGACGTGCCTCGAACGGCGGGAGGAGACTCGATGCGTGCCGTTGGGGTGGGTTCTGAGGTGGCCCGCATGGTGACCAGACGGGGTCTTCCGCTGAAACGCCTACGGCAGCGGAGGATTGCGAGCCGACCGCGAAGCCTGCATGGCACATGCGCACTCTATTGGTGAGGAGTCTGGATATGGCGACCCGTTGGTTAAGAGGCGCGGCGATGCTTGGCGCGCTCGTGCTCTCCCTCCTGCTTGGGACCCTGTCCCCTGCGCGAGCTGACAGTGGTGGCATCCAGATCAAGCCGATCGGAAACCCCACGTGGGCGCCGGATGACTGTCACCTCTTCTCGGCGCCGATCGGCACCGCAGGGACCGGCTATGCCGAAGCCTTCGAGACAATCGGCCGGCTGTTGCCCCCACCCAACCACGTGCCGCGGTTGCCTTGGCTGGCTATCGGCCCCGGGGCGGCCCACATGCCCCCCTACGACACGGAACTCGGGCTGGGCATCAGGTCCGAGGACTTCCATCGCGGCCATGGGTTCACACGCTCGGAGTTCTCGGATGGGAACGGCGTGTTCCTGGTGTGCATGGTTGTTCCTGACCCAGGAGTCGTTGGCTCGTCGCCGGACTTCGCCTCAGGCCCGATCATCGCCAACGCGACGTTCCCGGTACACGTCGAGGGAGTGGCGACCCAGGACGGGAAGCCGTTCGACCCCTTCCTGACCAACTTCGACGTACCGCCACTGACCACCACCATCGACCCCGCGTTCGATGTGGACGGCCACAGTCACTTTCCGATCTTCGTGGTCACGAATCAAGACTTTGGCCCTACCACGACCGCTCTTCAGGGCCGGTTCGACTACGAACTCACGATGACCGACGTGTCGGGCACGGGCTGGACCGTGCGGGCGCACTTCGTTGTGAGGCCGTGAAGCATCGCGCGCCGGACGACGGCCGAGGTGACCGGGCCGTGGACTTGAACCGTCGAGGGAACACTCGCGCGGGACGGCGAAGTAAGACCGTCCGTCTTTGACATCTGCCTGACAGCGCCGGGTACGTCGAGCCCCTACCCCGCCCAGCCGCGGGAGCTGGCTTGCGGCGAAAGGACGCATCTCCTCGCGTGTCGGGTCAAGATCGCTGCACGGCGCCCGCTCCGCCGGTGTGCTCCCTGGCCGTCACTCCGGCGGGGCTGCTGCGTCGGCGATGATCGCGGCAAGGTCGGCCGGCCGGCTCCACATCGGCCAGTGCCCGGTCGGCAGGTCGACGAGCTCCAGTTTCCGGTACTGCAGGATGCCGGCGAGGAATGGCATTCCCTGCTTGGCGTAGGAACGGTACTCCGCCGCCGGGAAAGAGGTGCACACGATGGTGCCCGGGACGTTGAGTCGACGGTCGTCGTGTAGCGACACGGCTTCGCGCATCGAGGAGGTCGGTTGTGGAACGGCGCGCTCTCGGAACGTGGCCAGCTGCTCCTCGGTCAGGCCTTCCATCGACCCCTCTGCCAGTTCCTCGTCGTACTGCGCCGAGAGCGCGTGCTCGTCGCCGGTCACGTTCGGGTCGATGGCGTAGCCGTCCACGACCGGGGCCGTGTCGACCCAGACGACGTGCTCGACCTGGTCGACGTGCCGGTCCAGTGCGACCGTCGCAGGGACGGCCGCGCCGCTGTGCGCCACAAGCACGGTGCGGGCACCCTGTGGTGCTCGGGCCAGCGCGGCCTCGATCGCGCCGACGTGGTCCAGCAGGGTCACCGAGCCCCGGTCGTCATCGTCTGCCTCGAGGCCCGGCAGGGTCACGGCGAGCGCCGTCAGATGGTGCTCTGACAGGTGCGCGATGACGTCGTCCCACGCCCAGGCACCGAGCCAGAACCCGGGGACCAGGACGACATGGGCGGGAACCTCGACGGTGGGGGTGGCGCTCATCTCGCCATTGTGGCGCCCAGTGAGCCGCGGGTTACGTCTATGGACAGCGGTGCATCGGTCGAGCCCCCTCAGGACTGCCCGAAGATCGGCTGGCGTAGTGACTCAGGAGGGCTATGGACACCCGCTCGCCCCAGACCGACACTCGATCCATTGCCTCGAGGTCGACGGCCTGGGCTACGAGGTGTTCAACGCTACCAACGCGGACATTCCGTCGCTGAGACCACCAACGAGATCCGGGACCGCTTCTACGTGGGAGTGACGGTGAGACGCCAGATGGGGCGGGACGAGACCTTCTACTCCATCGACAAGCCTCGCGATCTCCTCGGCTAAGCACCGCAGCACTCTTGGCGTGACGTCCTGCCGGACCCCAAGGCCGGCACCTGACCGACGCGCACTGACGCATGCGTACGGCGTGACGCGCACGCGGCGATAGGACGCATCCTGAACCGGTGTGCTTCACCGGTCCTAAGAGGTTCCGCGGATAGGTACGCGTGTTACGGCTGAGGCGCGTGTCGCAGACGGGGTGCAGGCACGGACGCGAGTAGGAGAGGTGGTGTCAAGTCAGCCGTCTCCAGGAGGCGTCCGTGCCTGCCCTGCCATCTTCACTGATCGAACCGTTGTGGGACCAGTTCGCCGCGCTGATTCCTGCGCACGTGGACACCCACGCGCTGGGCTGCCACCGCCCACGCATCGAGGACCGGGTGGTGTTCGACAAGCTGGTACAGGTGCTGGTCCTGGGCGCGGCCTACGAGCGGATCGCGGACTCAACGTGTTCGGCGACCACGCTGCGCGCCCGCCGGGACGAGTGGATCGCCGCCGGGCTCTTCGAGGAGCTGGAGGACATCTGCTTGCGCGCGTACGACCAGATCGTGGGGCTGGACCTAGGCGACGTGACCGTCGACGGGTGCATCGTCAAAGCCCCGTGCGGTGGGCAGGTCGCGGGCAAATCGCCCGTGGGCAGAGGGAAACTGGGCACCAAACGATCTCTGCTGGTCGACGCCGCCGGGATCCCTTTGGGGTGTGTCATCGCGCCGGCGAACCGCAATGACTCCCCGCTGCTGCGCCCGACCCTGGCCAAGCTGGCCCGCTTCGATGAAGGGCTCGGGGTGGGCCTACCGGACCGGATCACCGTGCACCTGGACGCCGGGTACGACAGCGCCAAGACCCGCGACCTGCTCCACGAGCTCGGCTGCGAATCGGTGATCAGCGTCAAGGGATTCCCCCTCCAAGCCGGCGCCCGATGGGTCATCGAACGGACGAACTCCTGGCACAACCGCGGCTTCAGAAGGCTCGCCATCTGCACCGACCGACACGACCGCGTGATCGACGCGTTCATCGCCTTGGCCAACGCCGTGATCATCACCCGACGACTGATCGCCCAAGCCTGGTTCACCCACCGCTGGGACAGCCGCCCAGCCCGACAACCCTGACCTATCCGCGGAGAGACTGTCCGACTAACGGTGTAACTGGCCCAAGTCGCTGACTCGTTCAGCGGGAAGGGTCG